>JBASOB010000234.1:0-2218 GCA_049657865.1 Mobilitalea sp. | reverse complement strand
TGAGTTTCTGGTTCTTTCCACCAGTATCACTGATATCAAATACATATTTCATACGGGGATTTAATGCTCTTGAAGGAAAAATAGCTATGCCTTTGCTTCCACGCTTGACATATCGTTCGACTTTTTTCCAAATATCATAATCGGCTATCATAGTGGAATGAGGTCGCTGGGCATATACCATCAGGATGTTATCAAATTCAAATCTATATATCTGACCTGTGAGTCTGCATACATCCTGCCACTTCTTTGGTGAAGTGGTAACATCCTGAATCATTTCATCATAGATGGCTTTTGCTTCATAATTTATGCTCATCCGATTTTCCTCCTGTCCTAGTTTTTCTTATCAAATAACTCCTTATAAAGCTTTAATTCCTCTTTATCTAAAGTAATTGCAAATTCATCTGTTTCATCCTGCTCTGCCTTTTCAATTGCAGTAACAATCTTTTTGGTAATTCTAAGAAGTGCATAGTTTTCTCTGTTTATCATCATACATTCCTTAAAGGTCATCCCATTACTGTTAAGAACTCCTGTATTGACCTGAATCATACTAGACAGATTCGACTTCACCCTTGCAGCCTCATCTACTGAAATAAATACAGTCTTAATGCTCTCCTTTGATACTTCCCATTCCTTTTCCAACATTTTAATTAAAAATGCCATGTTCTTCACTACGCTTTCTTCTACTACTTTGCTCATATTCTTTCTCCTCCGCTATCTGATTTTTCCTAATTTTTGTTTTTGTTCATATGGAAGTAAATCCACACCTTTCATATCCTCTGCTCCTTTGATATTTATCTCAACTTTTCTTCCTGCCTGGCTTTAGTTCCAAGAAATCCCTGATCATACTTGCCACTATTTATATTTTCTCTAAATACTTCTTCCCTGCCAGTCATAAATATGTCGTACATAGCATTCGTTGCTGCCTCTTTTACAGAAGTTTCAAGTAGTGGACTTTCTGCTATCTTTTTATAGAACAAAAAGATGTCACTCTGCTGTGTATGAAAATCAGATAAGTTTTCAACTTCTCTTACTTCTCCATATTTCTCACGTAGCATTCCAAAATCAATTCTGCTTGGTGTAGCTCCAAGATAGACTCCATGATCCCATTCAATTGAAATGGTCTGATTGTCTTCTGTAGGGGTTTCATCCTTTGGATATCTTATATAGGTTCCAGTACCGATTGCCACCAGCATGTTTCCTTTATTTACATCCATAAGCAATAGATTTCTTGCTGAGAACTTTTCCATTACCCTGTAATCAGATCCGTTAAAATTATGGAGAATATCTCCCTGCACATATTTTCTTTCAACAGCTTTATAAGTAAACTGGATTTTTCCATTGGTGCTTCCATCCAGTCTTATATCAAGTCTTGCTACTTTATCCAAACAATAAGCATTACACAACTGCTCAGCAAAAACTGTCTTTTGTTCTGGATTATCAAATCTTCCACAAAGAAATCCTCTTAGTTGCGCCTCACTGGTACAAAATCTTGCTTCTGTTCTTTTATACTCAGAAAATTCTACTACTGACCATTTCCACTCATCGGTTATGGTCTTTGCCAGATCAAATGCAATCTGACCGCTCATCACAATAGAATCTGCCTTTAATCTGGTGTGAATCAGCATAAAATCATCTAATGTGGATAGATAATTTATGGTCTTTCCTTTTTCATGTTCTTTTACAAGAACAATATCCTCTAACTTCATTTTTCCTCCAATCAAAAAAGACCGAACCTTATGTTACTGGCTCTGTCTTATTTTCTATTCTTATTTGTTTGGTCTTGCGTACATTACAACACTTCCACTATGGAAATCTCCATATACAACACCCTCTGCTTCATTCTTTGCCTCAACCATCTTTCCATTACCTGCATAAATTCCAACATGACTGATATTCTTATATCTGCCATTTGTGGTATAACTGTAGAAAATAAGATCTCCAGGTTGCAAGTCTGCTTCAGTTATACTCTTGCCTGCTTCGTCAAGACCCTGTGCTTCTGCTGCCGCTGTTGTAGCACCACCAAAGCTGATATCGGCTCCAGCCGCTTTCCACGAGTAGTAAGCTAATGAACTGCAATCATAATAATTTCCTGTATCTCTATAATCCTGACTATATGGATATCCTACTTTACTTAACGCAAAGCTTACGGTTGCCTTCTGTGTTGGATCAGTAATACTACTAACGATTGCCTCAATTTCTGCATTAATTAGAGAGGATA
>JBASOB010000233.1:0-2383 GCA_049657865.1 Mobilitalea sp. | reverse complement strand
ACTATGAGCAGACTTGGTATAGAAGAAACCGTTGACGAAATCACACGTATTGTCGCATTTGATACATTCGAAATTATTGTTCCTAGTGAATCGGATAATGAATTTACCGAATCCCGAACAGTCTTTGCCATAGATGGTTCTAATCCTTCTATTAATTGATTCATGTTTTTGAAAGCAACATTGATAGCAGGTTCAATGCTCAATTTATATGTTTGAGGAAGTTCTATCATTATATCCTTTACTGCTAAAAAAATACGAAACCCTATCCATGAGAAAAGCAAGATGCAACTTCCATAAAACAGGAGAACAAAGAATGCTGCTGTAATCTTTTTTGGCATATGTGTCTTTTTTGAAAATCCATTAACAATAGGCCTCATTATGAATGCTATTGTAAAACCAATGATAAACGGCAATAAAAGAACTAACAGATATTTTATAGATATATATGTTATTATCGCAATTATTGTAAAATAGGTTATGTTAATAATAAACTCTCTTCTCTTTTCAACAGCCTCCATGTTAAGCTCTCCTTGTACTATATTGTTAATCATCTATCTTTGTAAGATATTGATATTTATTACTAATTGAAAAAGCAAATTCCAAAACTAAGGGGGAGGGGTGGGGGAATTTGCTTTTTCGTGTCAGCAATATGATTTTACTTCAAAATACTGATAAAATGCTATTGACAATAATCATATGTGTAAAAAAACTTTACACATATGATTATTGTCAACAAATACATTTAATTAAAATATTCTGGAACACCTCTTTGTATCTCCAGAACATGGATTTCAGAAGTACTAAATTTCATTCATTAATGACAAATTTCTATTTTAGAATGTCTAGTTTCATAGATTATTCTTATCATATCTTGTTGATGTTATTAAATGCTCTAAGACTTTTCAAGGCAATTAGAATACAAGTGTTTTTGCAATTTTAAGAAAATTTTTAAATTCACGATTAAGACCTTCAATATCTGTTTTTGCTCCCCAACTAATTCTAATTGCATTGTTAATCTGCTCGTCTGTGATTCTCATGGCTTGAAGGGCATAACTACGAGCGACAATTAAGGTCAAACAAGAAACTGAACTACGTGATTAATATAGATCAACAATCTGTTGTTTGAATTCTTCCGTATAACGGGTGTCGTTCTTAGGCATAGACTAACACACCTTTCTAAATAATATTTTATCGTGTTAAACTTTTTTGTATTCCACACTTGCTACTAATCAGTACAATAGTAAATAGCCAACCTTGAAATATCACGAGGTTGACTATTATAATATAACTATAGAAGAGTTCTAGGGATAATATATGTTTAAATTTTATGAACTAAATTTTTAAACCTAATTCGTATCCTTCATTTGTAGCAATCACTGCATTACTTGTACGCACTGCTCCAGCTATACAATACACTTCATTACAATAAGCTTTTGAAATTTCTTCCAATGTATTCACCGGTTTGTAGCCAAATGCTAAAACAACAGTCTGCGCAGGAAGCACCATTTTTCCACTTACAGCTTCACAAATAACACATTCTTCTTTGATCTCCATAACTTTCGTGTTTGTAAGTTGCTTAACACTATATTTATCCAAAATTTTTGTTAACTGAATAGTCTGAATTGGATCCATTTCTTTAAGTGTCTGTGCTGCCATTTCAACAACAGTTACATCACGTTCTTGCATTGCAAGAGCTGCAGCTGTTTCTCCTCCAACTTCACCACCACCACATACAACAATCAAATCTTTGGTTACGACATTTCCAAGAAGAACATCTTCTGCTGTTACCACATGAGGTAGACCAACACCAGGAATCTTTGGAATCAATGGTGTTCCTCCAGTAGCAATTACTATAGAATCAGGATGTTCATTTTTAATGATTTCTTCTGTAACTTCTGTATTCAAAATAATATTAACGCCTAACTCTTCAAGACGATGTCTGCTCCAAGAAGCAAAAGTTGCTAATTCACCTTTGTTAGGAGGGTAAGCTGCTGATCTAAACTGTCCTCCGATATCATTTTGCTTTTCGTAAATTGTCACGTTATGTCCACGAGTTGAAGCAATTACTGCGGTTTCCAAACCAGCAGGACCTGCTCCAATAACCATAATGTTTTTCGGGTTTTCAACTTTACTCAAATCTTCTCTGTACTCTTTTCCGATGGCAGGATTAACCAGACACCCACCTTCATGTGCGATTGGATTAAATACACAGCCTTGCAGACAACCAATGCAGTAACGAATAGATTCCAAGTCACCCGATTTCGCTTTCACCGGTAAATAAGGATCGGCAAGTGATCCACGTCCTATTGCAATAAAATCTGCCTTCCCCATTTTAAGCAAAAGATTAGCCATTTTAGGTTCATTGATTCTATTTACAGTGATC
>JBASOB010000232.1:0-5157 GCA_049657865.1 Mobilitalea sp. | reverse complement strand
TTAAAGGCAGCAGGATCTATCGTTTTTGACAATCTGCCGGTAATATTCGCAATGGGTGTGGCAATTGGTATGGCAAAGAAAGAGAAAGAAGTTGCCGCATTAGCAGGAGCAATTGCATTCTTTATTATGCATGCCTCGATCGGTGCTATGATTGATATTAATGGTGGTACGGAGGCTATGTTATCGGGATCTACGGCATCTGTACTTGGAATTACCTCCTTACAGATGGGCGTATTCGGAGGTATCATCGTTGGCTTAGGGGTAGCATCACTACACAATCGTTTTTATAAAATTGAATTGCCGCAGGTGTTATCTTTTTTTGGAGGGACTCGATTTGTTCCTATCATTTCGGCAGTCGTATATCTTTTTGTTGGTATTTTATTGTTTTACATTTGGCCTACCGTACAGAATGGAATTTATGCAGTCGGAGACCTAGTTTGCAGATCCGGATATGCAGGAACTTGGCTATATGGTTTGATGGAAAGATTACTGATTCCATTTGGTTTGCATCATGTATTTTATCTACCTTTCTGGCAGACTGCCGTCGGTGGAACAGCAGAAGTATCAGGGCAGTTGGTAGAAGGCGCACAGAATATTTTCTTTGCAGAATTAGGAGCGAGAGATATTACGCATTTTAATGTTGCGGCTACAAGATTTATGTCAGGTAAATTCCCATTAATGATATTTGGTTTACCCGGAGCAGCGTTAGCGATGTACCGCTGTGCAGAACCAAGCAAGAGAAAAGCAGCTGGCGGGTTGCTGTTATCAGCAGCATTAACATCTATGCTGACAGGTATCACGGAACCGCTTGAATTCACATTCCTATTCATTGCTCCTGTATTATATGGAATTCACTGTGTTTTCGCTGGACTTGCGTATATGCTGATGCATATGCTGAATGTTGGCGTTGGAATGACCTTCTCAGGCGGGTTTATTGATATGTTCCTCTTTGGAATTCTACAGGGTAATAGTAAAACAAGCTGGATTTATATCGTGCTAGTCGGAATCGTGTACTTTATCGTTTATTATTTCTTATTTAAATTCTTAATCTTGAAATTTAATTTTAAAACACCAGGACGTGAAGATGACGACCAAGAAGTAAAATTATACACAAGAGCAGATGTGAATGCAGCAAAGGCAAATAAGGCTGCATCTGATAATCAAACGGATGAAGTTTCGGCGAAAATTATTAGTGGATTAGGCGGTCGTGACAATATTAGCGACATTGACTGCTGTGCCACAAGACTCCGTATCACTGTGAACAACGGAGAGTTAGTGAAAGAAGATGATTTAAAGGCAAGCGGAGCTGCAGGAGTAGTGCGAAAAGGTAATGGCGTCCAAGTAATATATGGACCACGTGTTACCGTAATTAAATCAAAATTGGAAGATTATATCGATAAGATCAATTTGAATCCGGAAGCTATCGATAAGAAGATGGTGGAAAAGAAAAAGGAAATTGAGGATGTAACAGAAAATAAAAAAGTGACAGAAAATAAAAAGGTAGCAGAATATGGCGCCGGTAATAATAAGGAAGCTGCAAGCACCAGTGAAAGCAAGGAAACAACGCTATATTCTCCGATAGAAGGGAAAGTGGTTACCTTAGAGGATATTGGAGACGGAGTGTTTTCTACTGCAATGTTAGGAAAAGGTATCGCGATTGAACCTGCAATTACGGCTTCTGGTATGGGACGTGCCGTATCCCCAATCAAAGGAACGGTATCCATGGTATTTGATACAAAGCATGCGATTGGTTTAACCTCCGAAACTGGAGTAGATATCCTAATTCACATTGGGCTTGATACCGTTCAGTTAAATGGTAAGTATTATACAACTCATGTGAACACAGGAGATCAAGTAAATGTTGGAGATCTTCTTGTTGAATTTGATGTTAATGAGATAAAAAAAGCAGGATATTCAGTAATTACACCTATCATCATAACGAATACAGATGAATTTGAATATATAGATGGTGTAGAAACAGAATTCGTGAAGGAACAGGATACTCTATTAAAAGTCATAAGATGATGTAAATATAAGCAAAAAAGCAAAAGGATAAGTGCTGAAAGCACTTAAATAAAGGAGAACGATATGAAAAAATTTGAATATGTAATTAAAGATAAACTAGGAATTCATGCAAGACCAGCAGGAATCATCGTTAAAGAAGCAGCAAAATACAGTTCCTCTATTACAATGCAAAAAGGTGAAAAATCAATTGATGCTAAAAAAATATTTGCACTTATGAGTTTAGGCGTAAAGAATGAGGATTCTGTTACCATTATCTGTGAAGGTGAAGATGAAGAAGCTGCTCTGGACTCAATGGAGATGTTATTTAATACTAATTTATAAAGTAGGTGAAATTATATGGAAATCATTAAAGGGAAAAGTGTATTCAATGGAATTGCAATTGGTAAAATACTGTTTTTGAAAAAAGAATCAGGAACAATAGTACGATATAAAGTAGAAGATTCCATTGCTGAACTTGAGAGATTTGAACTTGCAAGACTAAAAGCAATCGAAGAGTTAGGCGAACTATATGAGAAGGCATTAGCAGAAGTCGGAGAAACAAGTGCAATGATCTTTCAGGTTCATCAGATGATGTTAGAGGATCAGGATTATATTGATTCTATTCAAAATATTATACAAACGCAGAATGTGAATACTGAATATGCAGTTGGTGTTACAGGTGATAATTTTGCTAAAATGTTCTTGAATATGGATGATGAATATATGAGAGAACGCGCTGCAGATGTGAAAGATATTACGGAGCGGATTATTAGTGTTTTTAACAAGAAGGATAGTAAAATCGAAACAGATGAGCCGGTTATTATTGCAGCAGATGATTTGGCACCGAGTGAAACAATACAGTTAGATAAAAGTAAAATCCTCTCCTTTGTTACAAGAAAAGGATCTGTAAATTCACATACTGCGATTTTAGCACGCAGTATGAATATTCCTGCAATTATTTGCATAGGGGATGAATTAAAGGATGAATATGATGGAAAATCTGCTATTATTGATGGATTTACAGGCATAATCTATATCGACCCGGATCCTAAGGTAAAAAAAGAAATGTTAAATAAGAAGAAGCAGGAGGAGGAGAGAAAATCTCTTTTACTGGACTTCAAGGGGAAAGAAAATATCACCATAGACGGACAAAAAATCAATATCTATGCAAATATAGGAAATTCGAGTGATATTGGAGAAGTACTTAAAAATGATGCAGGCGGTATTGGACTGTTTCGAAGTGAATTCTTATATTTGGAGAAGAATACATTTCCGACAGAAGAAGAACAGTTTAATGTCTACAAATATGTTGCAGAAAGCATGGCTGGGAAGAAAGTAATCATACGTACGATGGATATTGGTGCGGACAAACAGATAGATTACTTTGATCTTCCAAAAGAAGAAAATCCAGCGATGGGCTACCGTGCGATAAGAATATGCCTGACGCAGAAAGATATTTTTAAGACACAGCTTCGCGCTTTATACAGGGCATCTTCCTATGGAAATATCTCAATTATGTTTCCAATGATTATTTCGGTGGAAGAAGTGCTAGAGATCAAAGAGATCATAAAAGAAGTGAAAGATGAACTGAATGAAATTGGTATCAGGTATAATCCGGACATTGAGCTGGGAATTATGATCGAGACACCTGCAGCAGTGATGATTAGCGACTTATTAGCAAAAGAAGTTGATTTCTTCAGCATTGGAACGAATGATTTAACGCAGTATACGATAGCAATCGACCGTCAAAATTCAAAACTAGATAAGTTCTACAATCCCCACCATTTAGCTATACTCAGAATGATACAGATGGTAACGGAGAATGCTCATAAAAATAACATTTGGGTAGGAATCTGTGGTGAACTCGCTTCTGATCATACCTTAACAGAAATATTTTTGAAGATGGGAATTGATGAATTATCTGTGTCGTCAAATCTGGTATTAGAACTGAGAAAGATGGTAAGGGAAACCGATGTCAGAACAATAAAGAGTCTTGCCGACCAGTCAATACCAAGTTATCTGTAGATATATAAATTGTATGGTTTTAAGTAAAAATTATTATGCTAGGTAAGCACAGATAAACTATATTGAAGTATTATTAATAAATTACAAATCATAATAGAAATATGGTAAAATATTATATGTAATAACAAATATGCGTGATTTAAGCGAAAAAAGTTATTTCTTTTTTGAAGGTCAGCATAATGTTCTTCAAATGGTACTATATTGAATAGATGAAACAGGATTCAATAGATTGTAACTTCATCAAACAGTAATGGAACTGTTTCTGAATAAGGAGGCGTGAGTTATGGAGGAAGAAAATAAGAACACAGGTACGAAAGCAATAAAATGTCTTATCATAATTTACTCCTATCATCATAACAATACCGCTAAAATAGCAGATAAATTTGCAGAAGTTCTGCATGCGGACTTAAAGACACCAGCGCAGGTAACGCTTGAGGAACTAAGTGAGTATGATATGATCGGCTTTGGCGCAGGTATAGACAGTGGAAAGCATTACAAACCACTGCTTGATTTTGCCGATATCATGCCAGTACTTAATAATAAGCTAGCCTTTATCTTTTCGACAAGTGCAATTCAGGGTGAGGAAAAGGTTAAGAAAGATCATTTACTACTGAGACAGAAGTTACAAGCAAAAGGATATCTCATAGTTGGTGAATTCAGCTGTAAAGGTTTTAACACAAACAGTTTTCTCAAGTATATCGGAGGAATGAATAAGAATAGACCAAATAGTGATGATTTAAAGCATGCAGAAGAGTTTGCATTGAACCTAGCTAAGAAAATACATTATCAATCTATGTAAGTGAACAGAAACACTCGAATCCACTATGTGATTCTCGGGAGTTCTGAACAGCTGCCAATATTCTTACCAATGGGGAGGTCAAATATTATATGAGAAAACGAATTATAATATCCATGCTCATAATTACATTAGTACTATTGAGAAGTATTCCTGCCTATGCGCAGGGTAGATTCGAAGGGGATAGAATTCCGGCTTTTAATACTGCAGCAAGAGTACTCGCAGTTGCTTCAGCAGAAGTTGGTTATCAAGAAGGAACCGGTAATTACTCCAAATATGGTAAATGGAATGGGCGTAATAAAATAGCCTGGTGTGGTTCTTTTGTCTCCTGG
>JBASOB010000231.1:0-11089 GCA_049657865.1 Mobilitalea sp. | reverse complement strand
ACTATGGCTTGCTAAATTCTTTTTTGAATGCAATTGGTAAATCTGAGTGGATCAGAAATTGGTTGGATGATGCGAGCATTGTATTACGCTGCGTTTCGGTACCAGTTATTTGGCAATATATCGGATTGTATATGGTTTTATTAATGAGTGCGATATCGGCTATTCCACAGGAAGTTTATGAATGTGCTGAAATAGATGGTGCAACAGGATTCAAAAAATCAATTTATATTACTCTTCCATTGATTTGGGACACTCTGAAAATATGTATCATTTTATGTGCATCCGGAACCATGAAGATATATGATCATCTTGTTGCACTGACAGGCGGAGGCCCTGGAAGATCATCATCTTCACTGGCATTATATTGTTATGATTATACCTTTAAATTTGGTAATTTTGGAGTAGGTGCAGCAATTGCTGTTTCAATTCTTGTATTTGCGTTAGGAATCACTATGATGATTCAATTAATAATGGGGAGGAAGAAAGTATGACACCTGGAATGAAAATTAAAAAATACTTATCTTGGATCATTGTAAATATTCCAATACTGATTTTATCTTTATCGTGTATCTTTCCGGTTGTCTGGCTTTTATATTCCTCCTTGAAAACTGATCAAGAATTTGCACTTAGTGCGATAGCATTACCCAAAGAACTACATTTTGAAAACTATGTAAATGCCTTTGGGAGAGCAAAACTGAGCGTATTCTTTTTTAACAGCTTATTTAACAGCGTGATTGCATTGGTGTTAGTATGGATTATTTCTTTTGCTATGGGATATATTCTCTCAAGATATCGTTTTCCAGGTAGAAAGATCATTTATATGATTTTAATGGCAGGAATCATGATTCCTGTTTATGCATTGATTGTCCCGATTTTTATTCAGTTCAAAAATATTGGATTGCTGAATAGTAGATTTACTTTAATACCTATTTACGTCGCTTTTGAATTGCCTACCGCTGTATTTTTAATTGATGGCTACCTAAAAGGGATACCGGTTGATTTGGAAGAAGCTGCTACAATTGATGGAGCTAGTGTTCCTAGAATTATGTTTTCCATTATGTTGCCGGTATGCAAACCAATTATGATGACAGTTGTTATTTTGACATTTATGCATGTGTGGAATGAATTCCCGTTTGCACAAGTTATGATTAATAAGGAAGCATTAAAGACAATACCAATCGGACTAACCTATTTTACATCACAATATATGACACAATATACACTACTTTTAGCAGCACTAGCGATGGCAACAATACCTGTAATTATCGTCTACTTATTCTTCTATAATAAAATTATGGAAGGAATGATGGCTGGAGCGATTAAGGGTTAACAATTAGGAAGCAAAAGCGTTTTGAAATGCTTTAAGAATGGAGGAGAGTATGGACATTGGAATATTCGAAGAGATATCCCCTTACGTCAGGATGATGAGAATTAAAAAGGCTATGGCGATGAGCGGGAAATGGAGAGATGTTGATAATGTTTTTACTTACATTGCGCAGGGATCTGCTGAATTTATCGTAGATGGGAACAAATATGTGTGCAATGTAGGAGATATTATTATCATACCGCCTTATAAAACCCATATCGTAATGTCTCTTGGAACAGAACCGCTTGTCCAATTCATCTTTCATTTTGACTTTTTTGAAAGACCGGAAAGTCGATTGCTGATGCATCATGATGTGCTGGGAGCAAGAATCGATTTTGATGTTCCGGAAAAAGAAAATTATTTTGGTGATAAGGTTATGATTGCATCCTTAGGTGAAAAAGAACGTTATGATATTAAAAAAATATATTTGAATATGTATAAGGAGTTTACAGAAGGTAAAGAGTGCAAAGAGGTAATGATGAAAGCGTATTCCACTGTCCTTTTGGTAACAACATTACGAAATGGCATGAAAGAACTTGAGGAAAGGCCGGATGACAGCGATAAGAAGACAAAATCCTGGATTCATATAGAAAATGCAATCGCATATATCAATACGCATTATATGAATGAAGATTTAGACAATGATACGATAAGTTGTGCAATTGGGGTCACGCCGAACTATTTAACAAGCGTTTTCAAAAATTATTTAGGTATATCACTTCACAAATATATTATTAATGTAAAAATTGAAAAGGCGCAGCAGATATTGACATTAGGGCAGATGAATATTACAGAGGCAGCAGAGAAATCCGGTTTTTCCAGCATACATGCCTTTAGTAAAACATTTAAAACTGTCATTGGAATGACTCCAAGCGAGTATCTAAATTATATTGCGCAGAAAGAGACGATGTTCCCGGATTATATTGTGAAAAATCATGAAATGGTATTAACAGAAAAATAAACCGCTGATCGGAAAGAGGATAATATGTGGATAGAAGGCAACTATAGACGTAATTTGATGGATATGCATATCGATGATTGGAATGAGGAATTTTTATCAAAAATAGATTGTGATGCCTATGTAAATGTTCTGAAGGAAGCACATGTGCAGGCAGCAATGGTGAAAGCAAAGCCTCATACCGGGCTGTGTTACTACCCGACAGAAATTGGGCGCATGCATAAAGGACTGAAGGGGAAAGACTTTTTTGGAGAGATGACAGAAAAATGCCATGCAAATGGTATTGCAGTGATTGCTTATTTCACTCAGATCTTTGATAACTGGGCTTATGATAATCATCCGGCTTGGAGAATCGTTACGGAGGAAGGTAAGAACTTCCGCGAATATACCGGTGGCAGTGAATTCAAGACAGGACGTTATGGGATTGTATGTCCGAATAATGAAGAGTACCGTGAATACGTGAAGGAAAATCTTCAGTACCTGAATCGTAACTATAAATTCGAAGCAATGTTCCTTGATATGACTTTCTGGCCTGACCTCTGCTACTGTGATTCCTGCAGGGAGAAATACAGGAAGGAAACAGGCAGAGAACTTCCACACAGTATAGATTGGGATAATGCGGAATTTTTGGAATTTCAGGACATAAGAGAAAAATGGATGGCGGAATATGCCGTATTTGCAACAAGCTGCATTAAAGAGATTAATCCTGAGGTTTTGATTGAACATCAGTTTTCTAAGATTACGTCTCCCTGGATCAATGGAGACAGTGAGTATGAATTGCCTTCGATTGATTATGCAAGCGGTGATTACTACGGCGGATTTTTGCAGCAGACATTTATTAATAAATATTATAAGAGCATTTCACCAAATCTTCCGTTTGCTTATCATACCTCCAGATGCGATCCTGAACTGGTCTATCATACAACGACGAAGACAGAAAATGAATTACTACTTAACGTAATCACGGCGCTTGTACATAATGGTGCATTTCTTCTTGTGGATGCTTTAAATCCAGATGGAACCTTTGTACCAAAAGTTTATACGGATCTCATGAAGAAAGTCTATGAAAATACAATGCAGTATGAGAAATATGTATCGGGAGACTTGTTGCATGACGTGGAGATCTGGTTTGCCACACATTCCAAGTTTGACCCGAATGATACGAATATTCCGATGTCGGAGAGAACTTTTCATACTAAATACTATATCGATGCACCGGTACAATTGGCTTCTATTATGAGAGATTATAATATTCCATATGATGTAATCGGCAGCGTGAATTTAAACCGTAGCAACAGTAAGCTGTTAGCACTGCCTCATGTGTCCAGAATTATGGACGAGGAAATGGCTGATATTGAGAATTATATTACAAATGGCGGTACACTTTATGTCAGCGGACCAATCGGACATGAACGTTTGCAGGAACTCTTAGGCGTAAAGGTGAAGGGAAGAACCAATTCTAACTTTACTTATATGAGTCCGACTGCAGAAGGCGAAAAGTTCCTAGAAGGATTCACTAGGACAGAACCCCTAACCTTATCGATGCATCAGTACCGCGTCGAAATAACAGATCCTGACTGCACGGTTCTTGCGACGATGACGCTTCCTTATGTGGATTCTGATCAATTTGAGTTTTCAGCAATTCATTCTAATCCACCTGGTATTTATACCGAGGAACCCTCGATTATTTTGAAAAATATCGGAAAAGGCAGAATATTGTGGACGTCGGCACCGATTGAACTAATGAGACCATTTATGAGCAGACGTGTGATCAACAATTTCTTCTTAAATTTAATTGGTCAGCCGAAGTATCAGTCGAATGCACCGAAAGAAGTAGAGATAATTGGATGGACCAAAGAAAATCATACTTATTTTGCTGCAATTAATCAGCAGGAAAGACCACCGATCGTACCAATGCATGATATTACGATCGATGTTCCTGGGGATAATAGGAAAGCTGTGATGCTTCCAGATGGACAACAGCTGGAAACATCAGCAATTGATCATAATACCAGAATATACTTACCTAAGTTAGAAGTATTCCAAATCGTTGAAGTATACGGAGGAGATTAAATTGCAGGGTAAAATTGCTCCATCTATGATGTGTGCTGATCCACTTAATTTAGATCATATATTACTACAATTTCAGAAGAATAAGATTGAATATCTTCATATGGACGTGATGGATGGTGAATTCGTCCAGAATATAAGCCTGGGTACGGATTTTATTGAGAAAATACGGAAAGCAAGCAATATTCCACTTGATATTCATTTAATGATCAATAATCCTGAGTTGAAATTTGATTGGTTTAATCTCCAGCCCGGAGAAATTGTCAGTATTCATTATGAGGCAACAAAACATGTGCAGAGGGCACTTTCTTGCATCCGAAATAAAGGCGCAATTCCATTTATTGCATTAAACCCGGGGACGCCCTGTGAGGTAATTGAAGAGCTCATGGATGATATCGGCGGAATTTTAGTCATGTCAGTAAATCCTGGTTTTGCGGGACAGAAGATGGTGCCTCACTGTATTAAGAAAATTGCAAAATTAAAAGTAATGTTGCAAGAAGCAGGAAGAGAAGATGCCCTGATTGAAGTGGATGGTAATGTAAGCTTTGAAAATGCTATCAGAATGCGTGAGGCAGGTGCTGATATTTTTGTAGCCGGAACTGCAAGTATTTTTGATGACAGCAAAACAATGGATCGTAATATAGATAAGATGCGCAGTTGTATACAGTAGCAGCTCAAACATGCAACTTAGAACACATTAGAATAATTCTAACCTATAGTTTGGCAGCATATGATAGTTAATCGAACATGCATTGAAGCAGCATCAAGACTAATATAAGAGGATAAAGAAAATATGAACGAGAAACGGTATTTGGGAATCGATATCGGGGGAACAAAAACAAATATAGGTATTGTATCCGAAGATGGAACGGTTCTTATAAAAAAACAGATACGCTCAAATCTTGGGTTCGGAATTACGGCCTATGTACAAGATGTCTGCGATCATGTATTTGGATTGCTTACAGAATGTAATCTGATGCTAGATGAAATAGCGAGGATAGGAATTGGGATACCCGGTACAGCAAATTCGAAAACAGGAATTGTGGAGTACAGTTCTAATTTGTTTGGGTGTGATATCCCGCTGGCTAAATATTTTGAAGAAAGATTGATGCGCAAAATAGATATCGTACAGGATTCCTGGGCGGCTGCATGGGGCGAAAAGAAATTTGGTGCAGGTCGCAATTTTGAGAATTTCGCATGTGTTACACTAGGAACCGGAATAGGTTGCGGAGTCATCATCAATAACGATATTTACTCTGGACCGATGCATACTGCTTGCGAAATTGGGCATACACCCATTATGAAAGATGGAAGAAATTGCAGCTGCGGTAAGAAAGGATGCTTGGAGACTTATGCATCGGGTACTGCAATATTAAAACAAGCTATGGAACAATTTCCGGAAAAGATGTATGGCAAAGAAAGAGCAGAGACAGTATTTACACTTGCGGATAGTGGAGACGAACAGGCTGCAGAATTAATCACCTCATGTGTTGATAAACTTGCATATGGACTTGCTATTCTGATTGATATCACATCAATCGATACCATACTGATCAGTGGGGGATTATGTGTTCATAAAAAAAGAATTATCGATCCGCTGCCAGAATTGATTATGGGATATGGGTATGATTCCTGGGCGAAAGAAAAACGCATAAAAGTGATTCAGGCAGAACTCGGAAGTGATGCACCAATGATTGGAGCCTCCCATATATTTGAGCAGATTGATAGATAGGAGAAATGATTGAAAGTTATATTTTTTAAAACAATTCCGCGTAAGGCAATCTGGGGTGGGACATTAATCAAGGAGTATTTTCATTATCCTTGGTTTCCTGATTCCACTGGGCAGTCGTGGGCATTCAGTGCACAAAAAGAAGCTTCAAATGTGGTAAGTCGTGGTGAATTGAGAGGAAAGACCTTGTTAGAATTGTGGGAGGACCATTCAGAACTGTTTCAGAGTTATTATGATAAGTTCCCATTTATTATTTCTTTAGTTGCACCAATGGAGGATTTAAGTATACAGGTGCATCCGGATAAAGAACATGCTGAAAAAATCGGATATCTGACAGGTAAGAATGAAGCTTGGTATTTTATTGATGCGAAGGAAGAAAGCAATATAGTTTATGGTCATAGCGCGGCAGATGAAAATGAATTAAGAGAATATATTGCCCGGGATAAATGGGAGGATTTTATTGATCATTTGGAAGTGAAAACTGGAGATTTCGTGTATATTCCGGCTGGAAAACTTCATGCTCTACGCAAAGGTAACATTGTATATGAAATTCAACAATCTACCGACATCACCTACCGATTCTATGATTATCACCGGAAAGACATAAAAGGCGAGGAACGTGAACTTCATCTTGAACAAGCAATCTCTTGCCTAGCTTATAGTAAGCAGAGCAGAGAACTTCCGGGATATCCGAAAATTCAGGAAATTGAGAATAGTAGAATTACCTGTTTCTGGAAGGATGACAGTTTCTGCGTAGCCAAGATAGAAATTAAGGGGGAAGTAAAACTATCCTTTCGCAATTATCAACTGGCTACAGTTGTCCGTGGTTTTGGTGTAGTAGACGGTGAGCAGATTGTTATCGGAGATAGTTTTCTTATTCCTTACTATATGAGGGAACTCATTTTTGATGGAGATATGGATATTATGATGACCTCGGAAGAATTTTAAGGTCAAAGGATATATGATAATTCAAGAGACAGTTCCAAGATCCAGGGGTACCGAGACGAGTTAATCTACTATTTGTCTTGGTGCCCCTGGATCTTGGTAGGTGGTGATGACATATGCTTCTTGTATTCCTAATTCGAGTCAGAGACAAATAAATCTAGTAAATATAAAAATATCAAATAATAACTGAAAATAAAACAGATTAATCCTGTATTGACACCAAATAAGATAAATAATATATAAAGTTGATATAATTATCCTATAGTAATGTATTGCAATAATGGTAAAATAAAGAAGAGATGTAGCATACTAGCTTAGCATATAAACATGCCTTTACTCTAACATTAGACAGTCTAAAGAACATACGATTATTTAAAAGAAAGGAAACGAATATAGTTTCCTTATTTTTGACGTGTTGAATCAAGAACACATTGATTTCATTGTCTTGTTGGAGGGTGAATATGATTAAGAAAAAAGCAGTATCAAATTTAATGACTGCAGTAATGCTGGTTACGATGATGCTAAGCGTATTCTTAACAGTGGAGGAGAGTCAGGCTGCAGACGCTTCTTCAGGACTCGTAGCACGCTGGACGTTCGATGATAATTATAATGAGTCTGTAAATGGATTGACAACTACACTTGGTGCCGAAGATCTCGAATATACAGAGGGAGTCCATGGGAAAGCGGCTAAATTTAATGGGAAAGATAATTACCTCATTGTAGAAGCAAATACAAAGTTAGATCTGTGTAACAGCAGGACGGAAGATAGCAATGCATTCACAATATCGGCTTGGATCAATCTTGGAGATGTAACGAAAGAGGAAAGATATCTTCTAGATAAAGGTATGGAGGCTGGCTGGACTAAGAATGACGGCTGCTTTTGGTCAAATCCATACTCGGTCTTATTTGATGGAGCTGAGCCAACTTTAATTTTAAATAACAGTTTCCAGGACAGCATATCAATACCGAATATTATTCAACAAGGAACTTCAACCACAACCGGTAAATCGGTAGAAGGGGAAGATTGGTTTTTGCTAACGATTACTTATGATGGACTTAGAGTGAAGATATATCATGATAATAAGATATTGCTTCAGAATGACGATACAACAGGATTTGCATTCAATGAAGATAATTTGTTTATCGGAGTTGACTGTACTTTGCATAAGTATTTTAAAGGGAAATTAGATGATTTGCGAATATATGCACGGACACTTTCTTATCGTGATGTGGATTTATTATATCAGGAAGGATTTGGGGCAAATCAAGAATTCGTGAAGCCGACGAAACAGTTAGTTGCATATTATGCCTTTGACAAAAACTTGAAAGATAGATCTATCTTTGAAAATGATGCAGAGGTTATTGACGGAGGTGGAGCTGCTCGGTATGTCTTAGGCGAAATTGGACAGGCAGTTGCTTTATCGGAGGGCAATTATATTCGTATTCCTCCGGCAGCTCAACTTAATTTTGATAAGGAGTTTACGATTTCCTTCTGGATAAAACTGAAAGGTGAGGATGCTAAATATCCGATTATTAACCGTCAGAATCCATCTTATGGAGGAGTAAATAATAATAGCAGCGTATATCAGATTTATGTGCAGACCTGGCACAAAGCGGAATATACCTATCTGAGGATGAGTACTTTAGCCTGGAATTCCAGTATGTGGAAGCCGATTAACGGACAGGCAGTGGATACAAATATAAGTTATGCAAATAATAATATTAAATCCTCCAGCTGGTTTCATATTACTTATGCATATAAGAATGGAAAAATGAGAACTTATTTGAACGGAGAAATCATGGATACCACAGAGAAGTCAGATGTGGCTAATATCTGTAATGCTTCAGGAAATCTGCTGATCGGATATGACGGAAATACATTTCTAGAAGGAAGTATCGATGAACTGAAGATATTCAATAAGTGCTTAACGACAGAGGAAATTGCTAGTGAGGCTGAGAGGACAGACTAAAGCAGTTTTATTTATTTTTTGAAGTTTTATTTAAGTAGTCCTTCATATTGCTTCGACAAGCATAGAGGATGATAATAGAATAGAAGCAAGCAAACAGAATCAGTTTCCAATGATACCCTGTAAGAAGGAGCTCAAACGGAAATAAAATGAAGGCAAATAAACTAGTAATGGTGGATCGTTTTACAAAAGGATAAATTACAGCATAGGAAATAATCAAAAAGACAACAAAGATAGGATCGAAGACTAAAAGGGTACCCATAAAGGTAGATATTCCCTTGCCACCGTGAAAATGCAGCTGGACAGGGAAAATATGTCCGGCCAAAACGAATAAAATGCAGAAAAGAGTAATCATTTCACTGAGATGAAAAATACGGCATAAAACAACAACAAGAACACCCTTCAAAGTATCGCCTAGAAAGGTAATAATAAATCCTTTTCTGCCGGCAATACGATTTACATTGGCAGCACCGGTAACCTTCGTCCCGGTTTTACGGATATCTTCTTTATAGAACAATTTGATATAGTAATATCCAGTATTAAAACAACCAATAAGATAACTGAAGACCATGATTAATATACTTTTAAGTTCCATAACAATACGCTGTATAGTGAAACAATGTACTTCGCTATACGCTTCCTTTCATGAATATTTCATAGGTGACAGTTCTGCGACGGACGAGAAGTAAAGGCAGTATATTTATTTTGAACACTTATAAATTATGTACTCTGTTAACAGTGAGGGTTTTATTAATTATACCACTTTTCAGTGCGGTAATATGAATAAATTATTAATTAAATACAACAAAAGAGCAGAGGGAGAAGATTGTCAAGGATTATCACAACTGTGCGGGAGAATGTAAATATGGTAATATATGTGATTTTTTAATGAACAATGTGTGAATTTCATTTATTTGACAGATGAATGGACTATACTGAAAACAAAATAATTGCACTTACTTGAAGGAGAAAATATTATGGGGATGACGGTAAATTCAGCAACAACTAGTACGGTATCTGGCAATACCAGCCAGTATGAAACAAAGATAAGTCAATTAGAAACTCAGGTTCAGACGTATCAGGCACAGCTGCAAAGTGAAAAAGATCTAGATAAGCAGGATCAAATCGAAGAAAAAATTAAAGCTGCTCAAGACCAGATAAAAAACTACGAAGTGAAATTATCAAGTATAAGTAATAGTGAGGAGGAAACCTCCTCCACTAGTTCAACAAGTTCAAGTAACTATAATACTCCGACAGATGTCGTTGAAATCAGTGAACAGGGTAAAGTGATGTCAGATTCTCTGAAAATCATGAAGGACAAACAAGAAGTGTCAAAGGAAAAAAGTGATAAAATAAAAGAGGATTCAGAGAAAGAAGAAAAACTAGAAGAACAAAAGAAGAATTCGAAGGAAAGCATTTCTGTTTTAGCATAAAACTAATTTATATAAAAGGAACCCAGATATCATAGAATAATGCAGTACCTCCCTGGCGTTGGATTGAAATCTAACCTAGGGGGTGCTGTATAACTATCGGTATCTGGGGTTTCTTTTGTGTACTCAAAACATTCACAGAAACAAGAATTCTATATATGTGTTATACTGTAACTGATAAGAATTTTGTGAAGGATTAAAACGGAGGCATATATGAAAAAAAATAATATAAAATTCAGGGACTTAATATTCATCATCATTATTTTGGTATTGGGACTATATTGTTTGCTGCTTAACAACCAGTTAAGAGATACCAAGCAGAGCCTGAAAGAAATTCAGGCTAGTATCGAAACTGCAGAAGACGAAGCTAATCAGGTGACACCTACGATAATGCCTACCATTGTTCCAGAAGTGACAGAGCAGATTACGCCTACGATTTCACCAACGATGGTACCAACTACTTCACCGGCGGAAAACCTGTTGGAAGAAGGAGATGCTGCAGAGGATAATATCACCCTGTATTTCTCTGACTCAAATGCACAGTATTTAGTTGGAGAAGAAAGAAATCTGAAAAATCTTACCCCGGCCAAAGCAATCCAGGCATTAATTCAAGGTCCTAAAAAC
>JBASOB010000230.1:0-10961 GCA_049657865.1 Mobilitalea sp. | reverse complement strand
GATTCGTCCTATTGTACTCATAGATACACCAGCTTTCTTAAGAAATAGTCTTTTATAAGGTATTTGTGCTAAATTCTGAGCCTATCTTTCATGGAAGGTACGATGAATGACATCTAATTGCTGCTCTCTGTTAAGTCGAATAAAGTTAACTGCATACCCGGATACACGTATCGTTAACTGCGGATATTTTTCAGGATGTTCCATCGCATCCAGTAAAGTTTCCCGGTCAAATACATTGACATTAATATGATGCCCTTTGCTATGGAAGTAACCATCCAGCAATCCTACCAGGTTATCCGTTCTCTCCTCTGCGCTCTTGCCAAGTGCTTTTGGAACAATCGAGAAGGTATAGGAAATACCATCCTCCGCATGTTTATATGGCAGTTTTGCCACAGAAGACATAGAAGCAATTGCTCCTTTTTTATCTCTTCCATGCATTGGGTTAGCGCCTGGTGCAAATGGTTCTCCTGCCTTTCGGCCATCCGGAGTACTACCTGTTTTTTTACCGTACACTACATTGGAGGTGATTGTCAATACTGAAAGTGTCTGTTTTGCGCCACGGTAGGTCTTAACTTTGCGAAGTTTATTCATAAAACGTTCTACAATATCGACTGCCATTTGATCTACCCTGTCATCGTTATTGCCAAAGGCCGGATATTCCCCTTCAATTTCATAATCAGTCGCAAGCCCTGCTTCATTACGGATTACCTTCACCTTGGCATATTTGATTGCTGACATAGAATCCGCTACTACTGATAATCCTGCAATGCCGCAGGCTTCTGTGCGCAGAATATTAATATCATGCAGAGCCATCTGAAGTTTTTCATAATTATATTTATCATGCATAAAATGAATGACATTCAGTGTATTGATATATAACTCGGAGAGCCAGTCCATCGTCTGATCGAATTTAGCCATTACTTCATCATAATCAAGATATTCTCCAGTTACCGGCGCAAACATCGGTGCGATTTGTTCTCCTGATTTCTCATCCTTACCACCGTTGATTGCATATAATAATGCTTTTGCAAGATTTGCACGAGCTCCAAAAAACTGCATCTGCTTTCCGATTCTCATTGCAGATACACAGCAAGCTATCCCGTAATCATCTCCCCAGACATCTCTCATGATATCATCACTTTCATACTGTATGGAACTGGTGTCAATTGAAACTTTGGCACTATACTTTTTAAAAGCTTCCGGCAAAGACAAGGACCAAAGAATGGTGAGATTAGGTTCTGGTGCTGGTCCTAGATTATATAAAGTATGTAGAATTCGATAACTGCTTTTTGTTACTAATGTTCTTCCATCAAGTCCCATTCCACCGATTGATTCCGTTACCCAGGTCGGGTCCCCGGAAAACAGATCGTTATAAGAAGGTGTTCTAAGAAAACGTACCATTCGAAGCTTCATGACAAACTGATCCATTAGCTCCTGTACTTCCTCCTCGGAAATAAGACCATTTTTTAAATCTCTTTCATAATAAATATCCAGGAACGTAGTTACTCTGCCTAAACTCATTGCAGCTCCGTCCTGTTCCTTAATTGCTCCAAGGTAAGCAAAATAAGTCCACTGGGTTGCTTCAAACGAATTGTTCGCAGGGTTAGCAATATCATATCCATAAACCTGTGCCATCTTCTTAAGCTGTTTCAGCGCTTTAATCTGTTCCGATATTTCTTCCCGTAATCTGATATCCGGTGATTCAAGAATAGGTATCTCAAGCAGCTTCTTCTCATGAATCTTTTCTTCAATTAAAAAATCTACGCCATATAGTGCAACTCTTCTATAGTCACCAATAATTCTTCCCCGTCCATATGAGTCTGGTAATCCGGTGATAATCCCGCTATGTCTTGCCTTTTTCATAGCATCCGTATATGCGTCAAATACTCCATCATTATGAGTTTTACGATTCTCAGAATAAATATCTTCGGTTGTTGGGTCTAATGTATAGCCATAAGCCTCTAAGGCGTTCTTTACGACACGAATTCCACCATTTGGCATAATTCCTCGTTTCAATGGTTTATCTGTCTGAAAACCTACAATAACTTCTCTGTCTTTATCCACATATCCTGCTCCAAACGCAGTAATTGTAGAGGGCTTTAAGGTTTCAGCATCGATAATTCCTTTCTTTGACTCCTCCTTCATCAATTCCATAACCTGCTCCCACAACTGATTTGTTCTTGCTGTCGGACCTGCTAAGAAGGATTCGTCTCCTTCGTAAGGTGTATAATTGTGTTGGATAAAACTTCGAACATTCACATCACTGATCCAGCTTCCTGGATTAAACTCCTGCCATTCTTGTTTCATATGAAACCTCCATTCTGTCAAAACCTGCAAATTACCCAAATACATGGGTTTCTTCATAAAGAGCGTCAATTTATCTCTACTACTATATCATATTCGAAGGACTTCTATTCGTCAATAGCAAATGATAATAGTTATCATTTCTGATTTAATAATTTTTTATCTAAATTACACAAAAGCAGAAAGATCTAATTGCATGTTATTTTTCTTTATCATAAACTAATTTATGTGAAAGACCGATAATAATATATATACTTAAAAGAAAGGAACTTAAAGGTGGATATCAAACAATCTTCATTATCAGAAATCAAAGTAAATAAATCGAGTACTGTCCGGCTAAGTTCCGATTCTACCTCTGCCTCTGAATCTTCAAAGCTGAAAAACACTCTGACGAGACAAGATTTAAAGCAGCTGGATTTAAAAGAAGGACAGATTGTGAAAGGACAGATTATTGATCATAGATATAACTCGGTCAGCGTACAGCTTGAGCCTGGAAAACAGGTCATAACTGCAAACCTTTCAGGTGATGTGCCCCTTTCTATCGGTCAGAGTGCTGGATTTGAAGTTACAGAAAGTACAAATGAACATCTTGTATTAAAATATCTCCCTGCCCAAACTGACACTACTTCGAATTCCACTATTCAAAAAGCACTGACCGCTTCCGGATTACCCTCAACCGATCAGAATAAAGCTTTAGTAACAGAATTATTAGATCATAGAATGCCCATTGATAAGCAAACTCTGCAAACTATGATGAAATACATGTATGCCAACCGTGATGCAGCTCCGCTTACTCTTGTTTTAATGGCAAAAAACCAAATTCCCATAACAGCAGCCAATATCAAACAATTTGAAGCTTATCAAAACGGTACTCATCAATTATTAAATGACATTAATTCCATATCCAAAAATATATCAGAATTATTGATACATTCTTCAAATACAAATAGTATGAGCGATAATTCGACCGATAATATTAATCTTTCTAGTGCACAGCAACTCCAAGCTACGACAAATGAAGAGGCGTCAACCTCTGCTGCCACTGGAAAAGCATCGATACAGGAGGCTGTTCTCCTAAACAACAAGCTGGTAGACATCCTAAGCAATAATGCTCAGACAAGTCCCGGCAATCGCACTTCCATCAATATTTTAGATCTTCCTTTAAGTCAGGTTCTTGGCCAAGAAGGTTTGGCTTTACTTGAAAAGGAATTAGTAGATGCACAAACTTCAAACATGCATCTGCTTTCCTCTTCCCTCCCTTCAGATCTTTTAGAGCAGGTTCGTAGCGGGGTACTAAGCCTTGGGGATGCTGCTAAGATGATTACCGATATCTATCATCTGGATTATGAACAGCTCACCTCATATCTGTCAAATGCATCCACGGCCAATACTCTTGATACCTCTTTACTGCCTGCGACTCTGCAGACCTTGCTAGAGCAGTCAGCAAGAGAGCCGAAAGCATCTGACTCTTTAGCAGTAAACTTAACTGTACAAGACCGAACCGCTCTCCTTGACCTTATAAAATCCTTCCCTGATTCTTCTAATATAAAAGAATCTATTTTGCAGGGAACTATTTCATTAAAAGATACCCTACAGTATATCGCAGATAATCTGCTGAATATGAATCAAACCGTTACTCATACTCTTTTAGAGTCTGCACAATATAATTCTCTTCTTCAAAAAGCCTTTCAACAAAAATGGACCATCACTCCGGACAACCTTTCCAAAAAAGATGCAGTAGCTGACTTATATAAGAATTTACAAAACGATTTAAAAGAACTAGGTCAATTGGCTTCTTCGATCCAGAATTCTTCAGAAAAGCTCGCACTTCAGGAACCGGTAAAAAACATGCAGGATAATTTAAGCTTCATGAAAAATTTAAATGAAGCCTTCACTTACCTTCAACTTCCGATTCAATTTCAAAACCAGGATGTGCACAGTGATCTTTACATCTTTACCAACAAGAAATCCCTGCGGGAGAATAACGGCAATGTCAGTGTCCTTCTGCATCTTGATATGACAAATCTGGGTTCTGTAAATATTCATCTTCAGATGAAGGGGGATGTAATTGCTGCTAAGTTTTATCTCGATGATTCCGAAACTCAAAAACTTATATCAGATCAATTACCTTCTCTAACTGACGCACTGACGAAAAAAGGCTATATTCTTCAAGCTGAAGTAATGCAAAATCAATCCACTCCTGACTTCACCAAAGATTTCATCGAACAGGAGTCACAGGACTTAGCTAATACGACGCGCTATACTTTCGACATCCGCACTTAACCTACCATCAAAAAATCCGAATGCACTGGTTATTATGCCAGCTTACATTCGGATTTTTATTAAAAGTGATCTATTACTGTATCTGTGAAATCGTATCTCCATCTAGAATCAGGTCTGTTTTTCGTCCATTTTATCCAGTTTTTCTTCAAATTCATCAAAAATGAAAGAAAGAACATCTGCCATTCCAATAAACTCACAGCCATAAATTATCTTATTGCCTTCCCCCGGCTTGCTTCTTACAATCTGCACAACACTATGTAACGTTTCATCCGTGTCCATCTCAATGTTTGCATTAAAATAATATCCGATTGGTAGTACGCTTTCAGATTCAAATCCGATTCCATCTTTAGAAACATTCACAACTTTAATTGGTGCTTTCAGATTGCTGACCTGAACATTATCTTGTTTATAAAGATCTGATATCTCTAACGATAGTGTAATGGGCATTCTTCTTGATTTTCTACGTTCTTCCATTGCAGTTCCTCCATTTTGATCACATAATCATCTTATTTAATTATATCTCAATTTGAGGTATTATACAATATCGTAAATACAAGGAAGCACAAATTATAGCGTTTCTAGTATCTCCTGAACAATTTCATTTACTTTTCCAGGATCCGCTTTTCCCTTCATTTCCTTCATGGTCTGACCTACAATAAAGCCCATTGCTTTCGTCTTGCCACCTTTAAAATCTGTAACTGACTGTGGATTTGCAAGAAGAATCTTTTTCACTGTTTCACGAAGCAGACCATCATCTGACACCATACCTAAACCATGCTGCTTGACATATTCCTCTGGTTCCACATTCTCTTTGAAGATTTTTTCAAAGACTTCTTTGCCAATCGTACGGTTTATCTTATTATCATCAATCATAGTAATTAATGTAGCAAGTTGTCCGGACGTAAACGTGATTGCCTCTGGATCCATCTCCTGTTCTTTGAGTAAGCGCATGGTTTCCACCATCAGCCAGTTGGATACTTCTTTCGGTTTTTGGCAGACAGCAACGGTTTCTTCAAATAGGTCAGCTAGATGCTTGGATCCTGTTATAATCGCTGCATCATAAGCCGGAATATCGAATTCCTTCTCATATCGAAGCATTTTCTCGTCGCGCAGTTCCGGCTGATGGGATTGTATCTCCTCCAGCCACTCTTCACTAATTTCAATCGGAGGCAGGTCTGGTTCTGGAAAATAGCGGTAATCCTGGGCATCTTCTTTTGAACGCATTGCAAAACTACTGTCTTTATTATCATCCCAGCGTCTGGTCTCCTGGGTAACTTTTCCTCCGTATTCTAAAAGCTCAATCTGACGTTTCCTCTCACCTTCAATCGCTCTGGCAATTGCCTTAAAAGAGTTCATGTTTTTCATCTCGGTCCTGGTACCGAATTCCTTTGCTCCTACTTCACAGATAGAAAGGTTGATATCGGCACGAAGCGAACCCTCTTGCATCTTACAATCGGATACTCCAAGATACTGCAGTATTAATTTCAATTTATCAAGATATGCAATTACTTCTTCTGCCGAACGCATATCCGGTTCACTTACGATTTCAATCAGTGGTACCCCGCAACGGTTATAGTCAACTAAAGTGCAGTCCTCCCATGGATCATGCATCAATTTACCTGCGTCCTCCTCCATATGAATTTCATGAATTCTGACCGTTTTTTTACCAGCTTCCGTCTCAATCTCAATCCCGCCATCTCTGCAGATGGGCAGATAAAGCTGTGAGATCTGATAAGCTTTCGGAAGATCAGGATAAAAATAATTCTTACGGTCGAATTTGCATTTTTGAGTAATCGAACAATTTAGGGCAAGTCCTGCCGCAATTGCATAGTTTACTACCTGTTTATTAAGTACCGGAAGTGTTCCCGGCATCCCCGTACATACCGGGCAGCAATGCGTGTTGGGATCTCCACCGAACTGAGTGGTACATCCACAAAATATTTTTGATTTGGTGGCAAGTTCCACATGAACCTCCAAACCAATGACTGTTTCGTATGATTTCATGTTTATGCCTCCTCTCTCTGATTCGTACTTAGTGTAAGCGGTCTCTCGTACTTCATCTCTTGCTCGAAACTATAAGCAGCTCGGATAATATCTTTTTCTGCAAAATGTCTGCCGATTATCTGTAGACCGATTGGAAGTCCTGATAGGTCTCTGCCGCAAGGAATACTGACAGCCGGAAGTCCTGCTAAATTAACTGATACCGTATATATATCCGAAAGATACATTTTTAAAGGATCGGATAGGCTATCCCCTATCTTCGGAGCTGTCGCTGGTGCAGTAGGTCCTAAAATAATATCATATTTTTCAAATGCTTTCGTAAATCCCTGATTAATAATTGCTCTTACTTTCAATGCCTTATTATAAAATGCATCATAGTAACCGGAGCTTAACACAAAAGCACCAATCATGATTCTACGTTTTGCTTCGTCTCCAAAGCCTTCACTTCTACTATTTTTATAGAGTTCCAGAAGGTTATCAAAATTCGGTGTTCGATAGCCATATTTTACTCCGTCAAATCGAGACAGGTTGGAACTGGCTTCTGCGCAGGCAATTACATAGTAAGAAGGAACTGCGAAATCCACGGAATGAAGTTCAAATTCTTCGACAATAGCTCCTTTGCTTTCAAAAACCTTTGCTGCTTTTAATATTGCTTCTTTTACTTCCGGCTCAATTCCTGCTCCAAGATAATCCTTCGGAATACCAATTTTCATTCCTTTGACATCGTCAATCAATGCTTCCGTATAATAGTAGCTGCTCTCTTCTAGTGAAGTAGAATCTTTGCTGTCATGTCCCGAAATGATTTCAAGCGCAGCTGCACAATCGGATATATTACGGCCAAAAGTACCGATTTGATCGAGTGAGGAAGCATAAGCAATCAGTCCGAATCTGGATACTGTGCCGTAAGTCGGCTTAATTCCTGTCACTCCGCAGTAGCTAGCCGGTTGTCTGATTGATCCACCGGTATCAGAACCTAGCGCAAAGAAAGCTTCTTCCGCTGCAACTGCGGCTGCAGAACCACCGCTGGAACCACCAGATACCCTTGTTACATCCCACGGATTCTTTGTTTCTCCGTAATAAGAGGTTTCTGTTGTACTGCCCATTGCAAATTCATCTAAATTCGTTTTACCAATAATGATGGCTCCTGCCTGCTTTAGTTTCTCAATTACAGCTGCATCATAAGTTGGCTCGAAATTATATAATATTTTAGATGCACAGGTGGTTTTTATGCCTTTCGTACATATATTGTCTTTTACTGCCATAGGAACTCCGGCTAACGGAGAGTCACTAAGTTCTCCGGCATCAATTCTCTGTTGAACAACTTTTGCCTGAGCATAAGCTTCTTCTTCCATTATGGTGATATAGCAGTGATAGTTTGGATCTCTCTGTTTTATGATTTCAAGCTGTGCTTTGACAGCATCGGCAACAGTAATCTCTTTCGCCTTGATGCTTCTGCCAAGTTCCAGCGCTGACATTGTGGTGATATCTCTCATGGTTACCTCCTCGTTTCGTTTACTCCACTGTCTTCGGTACTGCAAAACAGCCATCTTTGGATTTGGGTGCATTTTTCATTAATTCATCACGGTTATTTCCATTTATTACTTCATCTTCCCTGAATACATTCTTAATTGGTAATACATGGGACATCGGATCAATGCCTTCTGTGTCAAGTTCATTCATTGTTTCGATATAATCTAAAATATGATTTAAGTCTTCCGCAATTTTAGCTTTTTCATCTTCGGAAACGGATAATTTAGCAAGTATGGAAACATATTGAATGGTATCTTCATTAATGATCATGTGTTAGACCACCTTTCTATGGGATTATATTGTTATACTATCATATATCATATGCATTATATTGTATTACTATGCTAGATGAAAATCTTATGTCTTAGGGAGTAAGACGAGTAACGTCTCGTGGGAACAGGGTGGTTTCACGTACGTTATGTTCATCTAAGAGTTTCATTGTCAGACGTTCTAAGCCGATTCCAAGGCCGCCGTGAGGAGGCATGCCATGTTTGTGGATCAATAGGAAGTTTGTAAAGTCTTCTGGGTTCATTCCCTTGTGAAGCATTTTTGCGACCTGCATCTCATAGTCATGAATTCGTTGTCCACCGGTGGTGATTTCCATTCCCTTAAATAACAAATCGAAGCTTAAGGTAAATTTAGTGTTTTCCGGGTCATCCATCGCATAGAAAGGACGCTTCTTTGACGGATAATGTGTGACAAATACGAAATCGCTGCCATATTCTTCTTTAAAATATTTACCAATCAATACTTCCTCTTCCGGCTCAAGATCATAAGGATCCTTTATTTTACGGCTGTACTTTTCTGATATCAGCTGCTTAGCCACGTCGAAGCGAACCGCCGGAATCCTGTCTATTTCAGGAATATCAACTTCTAATATTTTAATTTCTTTTGCATAATTTTCCTTCAGAAACTTAAAAATATAACGAAGTGTTTCCGTCTCCATATCCATGATATCTTCAAATCCTTCAATGTATCCTAGTTCAAAATCCATGCTGGTATATTCATTGAGATGTCTTGTCGTATTATGTTTTTCAGCTCGGAATACCGGTGCCACCTCAAATACCCTGTCATATACCCCTACCATAGTCTGCTTGTAAAACTGCGGACTCTGTGCAAGGAATGCTCTGCTGCCAAAGTATTCCAACTTAAATACAGTTGCCCCGCCTTCTGCGTTACCGGATACGATTTTAGGAGTACGGATTTCCGTGAAATCCTGTGAGAACAGGAACTCCCTGTAACCTCTCACGATACCTTCCTGTATTTTAAAGATTGCTCTTTCTCTAATATTACGTAAAGAGATTGGCCTCAAATTCAGTTTTGTTTCAAGTGAAGTCTTCATCTTCCATTTAGAAATCGGAAGAGGCATCATGCTATCCTCCAAAGGAGAAGTCAGCAGCTTGATACTTGTCAGTCTAACCTCAAATCCCTGTGGCGCCCTTTCCTCACTATGCAGGTTACCCTCTATTTCAACTGTCATTCCTTCTTTCAGATCTTTCGCCCTGTAATTTGCACTATCTTCTTCTAGTACGCATTGTACCAAACCTTCTCTTTTACGAAGCACGACAAATGCGAATTCGCCCATATCACGAATGGTATGAATGTAACCATTCATCCGAACAACCCCTGATAGCTCTCTTTTTAAAATATCACTGATTTCTTCGATTTCTCTTGTTTTAATTCCGGTTACAAATTCCATTATTTTTCCTCCATTTCTTATCTTATTACGTGACGATTCAGTAACTGTGGTTCCAACAAACAGATACGCACAAAATATACAAAAGACAGATATTTTGGTGTTTCTTTCCTCAAAACCTTTTCGATTTCTCAGGTGTACTGAATCATTCTCTTATCTTACATTCTTAGTTTCACTGCAGATTTTAATTCTACAGCCTGGATTTTTTGTATTAAAAAAGTCCCGAAGAATGCATCTATCATTCTTCGGGACGAGAAGTTAAGTTCCCGCGGTACCACCCGCATTGAGAGCATAATCGCTCTCCAGCTTTCCTACACTTAACGCGTGTCACGCACGAACCTACTGTTAGTTCAATTCGCGGGCTCCGGAGTGTTCCATATCCTACTTATCATCCAAGGTGTGCTCTCAGTCGGTGGCTCACCATTCCTGTCGTTCGATTATTGGGTAGAATAAAGTCTCCATCTCTGCCGATCTGGATATTTTTTAAAAAAGCACAAAGGTATTGTGTAAACAACGCCTTTGTGTTTCGCTAATAATAGCATACTGTTTTTAAAAAATCAAGCAATATTTTTATTTATTTCTAATATGACTTTATTTATTTCTGTTATGATTATAAATTCAGTAAGACTCTTGTTTCCAGCAGGTTTCTCATTTCATTTGGATTCTTATATTCTATAGAATCTTTTTTCTACTCAGATTTTATCAGATCAAACAAAATTTCCTACTCATCAAATTATCTTCTTTCGAAGGAAACATTTCCTTTTCCATCCTTGCTATGGATATAAGCAATCGCGCCATTTATCATAATGAATTGAGGAGGTTTATGTCCAAAATCTGCTTCTAATATAATTGGAAGGTTTAAATCCCCTAACACCGATAACACTGCTTCTTCATAGGTAATATCGTAATCGCTATGAAACATTGCCGGTCTTCCAAAGACGAATCCCGCTGCATGTTCAAACCAGCCAGCCTCTTTCAACTGCCATAATCCTCTAGTTAAGGACTCACTGCTAAGGTCAAAGCTTTCTAAAAACCAAAGAATTTTATCCGACTTATATTTTTCAATAAATTCTTTCATTTTATCAAACCGTGTTCCGATCAAGCATAAAATAACATCCAGGCAGCCTACCAGCGCACGTCCCTGTAT
>JBASOB010000229.1:0-2105 GCA_049657865.1 Mobilitalea sp. | reverse complement strand
TGGCAGATCTGTCCTTAATTCCGATATTTCGCGAAAGAGAACCGATAGTAGCAAAACCGCTGCTCCAACTATCGCTGCGATTGCTAACAGAATAATAATTGCCGAACTATGCTTTCTAAGTATTTTGACCTTTTTTTCGAGAAATCTAACTAATGGATTAGCAATCATGGCTACAATCCATCCAATCACAAATGGGAGGAAGAATTGTAGCACTTTTGGAAGCAGAAGGAATAAGACTAATGCTCCACAAGTAAAGACCAAAAAATTAGTGACTATTTTGATGTAAGTAATAAATTTTGATTCCTTCATAGGCACTCCTCACTTTCAACAACAAAAAGTATGTTACAGCTTTCATTGTCATGAATTATAAAAGACATAATCATAATTATATTTTATTATAATTTATTATGTCTTCAAAAATATCGTATGTTCAAATCAAATTCTGCTTCTAATCATGTATCTGCTATCCGCGTGAATATGTTTTCTTCATTTCAAACTTGTGCTACAGTTCTTTACCACCTCATATACCTGGAAGAACAAGGAACGAGCACAACTGTGCGAGTTTCGTAGTTCTTCCGCGTGAAGACGCTTCTCTTCACGCTGTGAAGATGCTCTCCCTTCACGCTGTGTTCCTGTCTTTATTATAATCCTCCTTCGCATAAATGGAAACATTTTCTTTCAATTTTTTAACTTTGCTGTGCTCCGGAGGGTTTTAAAAATAAGGTAACGAAGAAAATCACAGCTGCGATAATCACTATCGTAGGTCCCGTTGCAGTTCCAATATAATAGGAAATGATTAATCCTGTGATTCCTGAGAACACTGAAATGATAATGGAAAACAAATGATATTCCCGTACATTGCTCGACATATTTCTGCTTGCCGCCGCTGGAAGAATCAGTAATGCATTAATAATAAGGATGCCCACCCATTTGACAGAGGACATAACAATCACAGCAATTAGTATGCTGAACAAGTCCTCCATCAGATTGATATTAATATTTTTACTTTTCGCTAGTGATTCATTAACACTGATTGCAAGAAGTCTGTTAAAGCATAGGAGCCAGAATACGATTGTTATGATAAATATTGCAAGGAGAAGTCCTATCTCTTTAATTGTTATACTTAAGATATCTCCCACTAAAAGTGCTGAATATTTTGAAAAATTTCCGCCTCTAGAAAGAATAACCAGACCAATTGCCATACTGAGGGATGCAAATACAGAAATTACGGTGTCGGTAGATACCGTTTTTCTTCGCTTGATCTTGTTCAAAAAAAGTGCAAAGATGACAGCAAATAGTATCATCGATAAATTTGTATCCGCAATTCCAAGTATCGTTCCAAGTGCAACTCCGGTCAGCGCAGAATGTCCTAGCGCAACTGAAACGCAGGCCATTCTTTTATTCACGATCCTTGTCCCTAAGATCCCAAATAAGGGTGTAATGATAAGAATAGCCAATAATGCGTTTTTCATAAAATCGTAATCTATCCAGGAAAACGGAAGAATTGCTTCCATAATGTGATATATTGTGTTCATTCCTGCCTCCTCATATCTTGTTTCATAACTTTTATAGTCAATAAATTAATTCCTTGATAATGAAATAATAACTATCCAAATACCTTATGGAATTCTTCACTTCCTAGAACTTCAGCAGGTGTTCCTTCTTTCACAATACATTTATCCATTAATACCACATGATCTGCGTATTCTCTCACAAAATCGAAATCATGGGAAACGATAATCATCGCTAAATCAAAATTTTCTTTCAATTTGCCAATGTTCTTATAAAACAGTTGCATTCCGTTATGATCAATTCCAGAAACCGGTTCATCCAGTAACAGCAAATTAGGTACAGGCGTAACAGCAATAGACAGCAACACTCTCTGCAACTCACCTCCGGATAAATCACAGGCTCTTTTATCGATCAATTCCTGTGCTTCAAATACACTCAGGCGCTCTTTCACCAACTGATATGTCTTGGGATTCTTACGGAAGAAAATAGGTGCATTGCTGATATAACCAGCAAATAAATCATAGACGCTCATCGGCGTGTTCCTCTCCATATTAATATGTTGCGGAACATAACCAATTTGAAGATTTTGAATC
>JBASOB010000228.1:0-11038 GCA_049657865.1 Mobilitalea sp. | reverse complement strand
GTGACGTGCCTTGCGGCACGTCTAATGAAATTTCATTCGGCATCCTTACGGATGCCTCATCCGGTTAGGGATGGTTCTTTGAAGCCCATGTGGAGCTTCAAATTTTTTAGAATTTTCAAGGTTGTTTCACTGTTCAATTATCAATGTTCATGGGCTTTGAAACCGTATTTTATTTCGCTGCCAACAAGGATTTAGTATATCATATCACTTGTATTATGTCAACCATTTTTTTAAGTTTTTCTAATTTGTTTTACTAGATCAACTATTTAATTTGGTGAGCTGCATCAGCAACGAATAGTAGTTTACTACATAACAAAAGGAATGTCAAGCATAAATTGCATAAATTTTATATACAATATAATACAATTCTTCTACCCTTGTTGATTACCTGTAAATGCCCTGTTTATAGTGTTTCTCAGCGATTTACTTTCCTGCCAATACGGAAAGCAAAACACATATTCTATTCTTACCCTATATTGTCAGAAATTTTTTATATTTTAAAAAAATCTCCAAGGATTCATTTATATAAGAATATAAATGTTGGTCCATGAAGATTTCTATAATTATTACTGATTCAATAATACAAATTTATTATAACAATTTCCATCAAAGTCTTTCCATAAGAATTCACCGTTTTCCATTATCATATAACCAGGTTTACTATCCTCCTTGGGTATCGCCACTGAACCCGGGTTCATATAAATATAGTTTTCATGTTCTGTGCATTTCGGAATATGCGTATGTCCATTCATGAGGATGTCTCCTTTTTTAAGCTTTGGTGGCGTCACTTCATTGAATTTATGACCATGGGTAGCAAATATTATATGATCCTCCAGATACAGAATACAGTATTCCGCCATGATTGGAAAATCAAGAACCATCTGATCCACTTCCGCCTCACAGTTTCCCCGAACGCAGAGTATTTCACTACTTATTTCATTCAGCATGGTAATCACGCGTTTTGGATCATATTCTTTGGGCAAATCGTTTCTCGGACCATGATATAGGATATCTCCAAGCAGCAGTAGCTTCTCTGCCTTTTCTATCTTATATGCATCTACCATTTTCTCACAGTAATATGCAGAACCATGAATATCAGACGCAATCATTATTTTCATAGATAGTCTCCTCGTATAATAGTTTTTGCAAGGAAATATTTATAATACTTATAGGATAACAACCTTTATGTCTTTATAGTATTACCTGCAATACCGGACAGAATTTCTTTTTACATTTCCAATGAAATACCTGCATCGGTTCTTAATAGCCTTTCATTTTACAAAACAATTCCACCTTAATTATATTATAAATTCAATCGAATTATCAGGAACTTTACGCGTTGTTGTACAATAAATCAGCATTGCTTCTCTTTTTGATATCTCACCTAACGCATAGGTAGTGACCTCCTGCCGATTCATCAGTTCCATTTTCACCTTGTGATTCATTTTCTCCGGTTGTCCCTCAATCGTTGATATTTCCTGGGTTTGATATATCTGCGGTGTATCATAGGGATCGAAGATTCCAACTTCATCACCTACTACATCATTTAATAATATGTAATGCCCTTCTCCACTATGCCATACCCGTGCTACCACCACACCCTGCTGCTGTATGCATCCAATAAGTGGGCTGTTCTGACCGATGTAAACCTGCTCTCCTTCTAAGAATTCCGAATGAATCGGAAACTGCCTGCTTTTTCCGTATTGATTGAGCCAGCTGGAAATAAATTTCATCGCCATCTGCGAAGTTCCATTTTTCCCATCTTCTCCATTATCATTATAAGCGTCCAATGTATATAAGGAAATTGCCTTTAATAATTCCGGAGTAATCTGCTCTCTTTCAAATAAATAGCGGATTGCATTGATCAGCGTTGTCGGTCCGCAGTCATATTCTGATGTCTGGTAATTCAATCTGTTTTTCATTCTGCAGCCTCCTTCGTCGTAAATCTCTCTAGGTTATCTTACTGAGCCGTTGGATCTAATGCATCACGTAGAGCATCTCCAACGAAACTGATACTAATAACCAGTAAAATTATAATTACTCCGGCCGGTATCCATAGCCAGAATTTACTGGTAAGAATTGTGATAGACTGTGCACCATTTAAAATATTTCCAAGACTTGCAGTCGGCGGTTGAACTCCCATTCCAAGGAAGCTGAGTGCCGCTTCATCAAGAATAGAGATTGCAAATACCGAAGTTGCATAAATAAGTACAGGTGCAATCGTATTCGGCAGTATCTCTGAGAACAGGATATATCTTCTTGGCATATCCGCTACGACATCTGCTTTAATAAAATTGGTTTCTCTCAGTGATAACACATTACCTCTTACTAATCTTGCAACCCCCGGCCAGTCTACAAAACCAAGAATTAGAATGATATTCCATAAGCTAGGTTCAAAAATAGCTGCGGCTACTAGTACTAACAAGATATAGGGAAAAGACATAACGATATCGGTAAAACGCATAATAACGGTATCCACTATTCCGCCAAAATATCCGGATAAAAGTCCAAGCACCACACCAATCACAGTGGATATCAATGTTGCAACAAATCCGACCAGCAAAGAGCACCTGGTTGCATAAAGGAGTCTGCTTAACATATCCCTTCCTATCTGATCTGTTCCAAGCAAATGTTCTATGGAAGGGGCATTGCTGAATCCACCTGTCAATTTATTTGGATCATAAGGAGCTACAATCGGTGCTAGTATTGCAAGCAATCCAATGATACACAGAAAGACTAAACTTATTACTGCCAGCTTATGTTTATGGAAGCGTGTTATTACCATCTTCAAACTACTTTGTCCGAGTCTGTCTTCTTTTATTTTTTCTCTCATTTATTATCAGCCCCCTCACTATATAGGTTTTCCTCCTGTCCGTATTTCTGTAGGAACTCTTTGTATATCATTATCTCTTTTGGAACAAGCGACTTCATTCAAGTTTTATAGTACTTTAACTTCTTATTTGATTAGCTTAATTCCTATTCGAATTATTGAAACTGAATCGTCGGATCTACTATCGCATAGACAATGTCCGTAATCAGATTTGCTGCTAATACGACAACTGCCGTCAGGAGGCATACTCCCATAATAACCGGATAATCACGGCTGATAATCGCATTCATTGCGATAAGTCCGAGTCCCGGCCAGCTAAAGACTTGTTCAATTATGACTGCTCCACCAAAAAGAGTTGGTATCTGCATGCCGACAACGGTTACAATCGGTATCATCGCATTGCGAAGTGCATGCTTATTAATCGTTAAAAAATGACCGATACCTTTCGCTTTCGCGGTACGCAGGTAATCCTGCTGTAGTATTTCCAGTACTGCACTACGCACGTACCGGATGTTAGACCCGGCGATTGAAATAGCTAGAACCATTACCGGCATTACCATATGCTTTACTAAATCCGTAAAGCCTCCGTTCCCTCCAATTGTCGTCATTCCACTCGAAGGCAGCCATCCAAGACGAACCGTAAATACATAAATGAGAATGAGTGAAAGAAAGAATCCAGGAATGCTTGTCCCTAGAAACGACAGCGAAACTAAGGTATAGTCACGTTTCGTATAACGGTGGACTGCACTATAAATTCCTGCAGGTACTGCAATCGCAAGTCCTACGACAAGTGATGTGCCCATAAGTAACAGCGTAGAGCCGATATGGCTTCCGATAATTGCACTAACCGGTTGATAATTTTTAATCGAATATCCGAGATTTCCATGGAGCAGCTGATTCAACCAGGCTAAGTACTGAATATAGATAGGTTGATCAAGTCCAAGTGCAGCTGCTTTTACTTCTATGGCAGCCTCCGATATTCTAGGTCCCTGCATCATTTCCAGCGGACTACCGGCAAGACTCATGATTGCATAGTCGATAATTGTAATTCCAAAAAGGACCGGCAGGGCAATCAGTATTCTTTTCATTATATATCTAAACAATATGATTTTTCCTCCGTCTCTTACTCTATTATTTCAGCTCTATTCTCTAAGTTACCTACTGTACTCTCTAAGTTGCATACCGTACTATCCATGCTGCATACCGGACAGGCAGATAAATGGCTGCTTCCCATGGCTGTCGCTTTTAATTCCGGTTCTTCTACGCTGCATGAGGGTATTGCATAAGGACATCTTGGATGAAACCTACAGCCGGAAGGTGGTGCTGCAGCAGAAGGAATCTCTCCATTTACAATAATTCTGTTTCTATTTCGAAGCTTTGGATTCGGAAGCGGAGAAGCATCAAAGAGTATCTTGGAATAAGGATGTGCAGGGTTTTCGAACAATTCCTGCGCATCCGCTATCTCCACTATTTTCCCCAGATACATTACTGCAATTCGGTCGCTGATGTAATGTACCGAACCAAGTCCATGACCAATGAATAAATAGGTTAATTGCAGTTCTTTCTGCAGCTGTTTCAGCAAATTAAGAATCTGTGCCTGAACCGACACATCTAGTGCGCTCACCGGTTCATCGCAGATAATTAAGCTGGGTTTTAGAGATAATGCTTTCGCAATTCCTATTCTCTGTCTTTGTCCACCCGAAAACTCGTGGGGATATCTATTTTTAATCGTCCTCGGAAGTCCTACTATATCTAAAAGTCGCTCCACTTCGGCATCAATATTCGATGCCTTTACAATTCCATGATAAAGCATTGGTGCTGCAAGAATATCATAAATCTGTTTTCTGGGATTAAGTGAGGAGGTGGAATCTTGAAAGACCATTTGAAACTGGGTTCGTATTTTATGCAGGTGATGTTCTGACATTTTTGAAATTTCTTGTTCTTTATAATAGATATTTCCTGAGGTAGGACGTTCCAGTGCTACAAGCTGTCTGGCGATTGTAGACTTGCCGCATCCGGATTCTCCAACGATACCAAGGGTTTCTCCTTTATAGATATCAAAGCTGATTCCATCTATTGCATGGGTCACACCATGTCGACCGGATAAACCCGTTCCTTTGATCGGATAATATTTTTTTAAATCCTTCACTTTCATTAGTATTTCACTTTGTTCGTTAAGCACCAACCGTCGCCCCCTTTCCTGCCTGAGCATATTGGCAGCGCACCAGATGACTGTCCTCTATCGCAATGAATTGCTGCCGGCTATTACATTTTATCGAAACATGCGGGCAACGTTCTGCAAATCGGCACCCAATCAAATCCTGATATTTTTCAGGTACGGAACCAGGAATTGCATAGAGTTTTCTATTTTTATCATCATGAATTCCAGGAATAGAACCAAGAAGTGCCTGCGTATAGGGATGTGCCGGTTTTTCAAACAGTACTTCTACTGGAGCTTCTTCGATACATTCTCCTGCATACATTACAACCACTCGGTCTGCCAGCTCAGCTACCAATCCGATATCATGAGTAATCAGGATAATCGACATATTATATTCTTTTCGAAGCTCTTGTAAAAGCTTCATAATCTGAAGCTGAATCGTTACATCCAGTGCTGTGGTTGGTTCATCCGCGATGATCAGCTTCGGGTGGCAGGCAAGTGCCATTGCTATCATTACTCTTTGCTGCATCCCCCCGGAAAGCATATGTGGATATTTTTTCATGATTGCCTTAGTATCTGGGAGTCCTACCTTACCGAGTAATTGAACTGCATATTCTTTCGCGGATTTTTTATCATAGCCTAAATGAATACAGATGGTTTCTATCATCTGATTGCCTATGGTAAATACAGGATTCAAGCTGTTCATGACATCCTGAAATACCATTGACAGCTCATTTCCCCTGATTCTATCCAGTTCCTTTTCTTTCATTTTAAGTAGATCTTTGCCTTCAAAAAGAACTTTGCCGCCGATTACATGTCCATTGTTACTAAGCAGTCCCATAATTGATAAGGCTGTGACACTTTTACCGCACCCGGATTCTCCAACGATACCTAGTATTTCACCTGGCTTTACCGAGAAGGTTACATTATCAACGCCTATCATCTGACTATGTTCTTCCTGAAATGCGACTTTTAGATTTTCAACCTCTAACAACGGTGTCATCTGCCTTATCTCCTTTTCTATTCTGCAATATCCCAATCTTGAACATTGTAGAAAGTACCATATACATCCGGAACTACATTTTCCAGACGATTGCTCTTCGCACCCAGCGCGCTGATGATATAAGCTGATATCATCGGAACTTCTTGCTGCGTTATCGTATCTATCGTAAGATACGCCTTTTTGATTTCTTCTATATCAGTAGCGGTCTGTGTGAGTACAAGCGCTTTATCCACTTCAGGATTTGAATAGCCTGTCCATCCGCTATCTGCAAGGAGCCATGAAATATCCGTATATGGATCCACCGGAGCATAAGTATACTGGACTGCCATAAGATCAAATTCTTTATTCCCTGCAACTGACATCAGAGTTGATAAATCAACGGTGTTCACTTTAAGCTTCAAGCCAATCTCTGCAAGTTGTGCAGAAATATAGCTGGCAATCTGAACAAACGTTGTATCTCCACTGTTAATATAGAAGTTATATTCTATAGAAGAATCCCATCCCTCTGCATTTGCTTCTTCCAGTAATGTTTTTGCTTTTTCAGGATTATAGGCGGTTGTGGTCAGGCTTGCATCGTAATAGGGACCTGCACTTGCAAGGAATCCGTCTATGATTTCTCCCTGACCATTAAGGATTTCATTATAAATAGTCTCTCTGTCAATTCCATAAAGAATTGCCTGACGAACTTTAGCATCCGTGATACTGTCTGTATTAATAAAGATGGACTGGTTGGTAATCGGGGTCCCATCATATACCGATATATTCTCCAGTGCTCTTACACTTTCATAATCTTCTTGAAGGATTGCTCCTGTTGTTTGTTGGACCAGATCAATTTCACCCGATTGAAGTCCAGTTAATAACTGGCTTGCTGTTACAACTTTAATATTAAGGTTCTTAATCTTTGGTGCACCTTTCCAGTACTTATCATTTGCCTCATACGTTACATAGTGGTTGAGATCAAAATCCTTTATAAAATAAGGTCCGCTGACAACTTCCGGTGCATTGAACCATTCATAGGAAAGCAGATTTTCCTTTGGTACATCTTTCAAGATGTGTTCCGGTAAAATAAGCACATATCTTCCATAAATATTTTCAAATGCATACAGTGCCATTTCAGATTTTGTGGTTATTTCAATTGTTTTTTCATCGATTGCTTTTACTCCGCTGATTTCGGTTGCTCCTGCTTCTACATAACCGTCATCGCCTACGCCTTCTATCTTATATACAGAATTTCCTGTGTTACCTACTTCAGGGCTTGCCCAGCATAAAAAGCTGAAAAGTACGTCAGCCGAAGTTACAGGCTCTCCATCCGACCAAGCTGCTTTTTCATCAAGCTTAATTGTAAAATGGATATTATCTTCTGTTGTAATACCGCTTGCCAATTGTCCTACAAATTCCAAGTCCTTATTCACTTCAACAAGAGAAAGAAATGAAAGTGATGTGGCATATTTTACTACCTCAGTACCATCTTGAAGCAATGGATTTAACGAACCAATGGTATCGGTTACGCCGATATTTACTACTTTCTCTGTATCTGCAGAAGTATCGTTACCTGCTGTCTGATCCGTTGCTGCCGTGGTGGGCTGATTTTCTGAAGCTTTATCTGTCGTGCTATTGCCACATGCAGTAAATAGTCCCATCATTGCGATGACTAATAGCCATGCGATTCCTTTATTTGTTCTCTTTTTCATAATAATCTCCTTCTATCCTTTGTACTGAATTTCTATTTCAGTTGTCATTTTATATGCCCTATTCTCAAAATCTGTGAATTTGGGTGCTGATATTATCCTTCACTCTGTGATGATTTTTCACTAAAATGCTTATAACGTTATGCATTTAAGCTCTTTTCTTTGATTACTTGTTATCAATGTTATCTATTCTACACCTTTTTAATAAAAAATCAAATATTTCTACATGAAACCTATCGGAATAACGTATTATTTCTTCTGTCTCCATCAGATTTCCTGTAGGCTGGCAATTGCTAATTCCGTTATAAACTTGGCAGTAGGCTCTAATGCATGAGGATCTGCCGTAAATTTCGAATGATGAATCGGGTAATCTCCCCCTGTACCAATTCGAAGGAACGCACCTTTTTTCTCCTCAAGATAAAAACTAAAATCCTCTCCTCCAAGTGATTTCTCTGCTTCCCGAACAAGAAGTCCTTGCTGCAATGCCACTTTCTCTGCAAATTCACACAATTCTCCATCATTGATCACTGCCGGTGCACCCGGGAACCAGGAAAGTGTTGCCTCGGCTCCATAAAGTTCGGCTGTCTTATGAACAATTGTCTCCATACGCGCTTGGATAAGTTCTCTACCTAAGGAATCCATCGTTCGAATCGTGCCTTCCATAAATGCTTTATCAGGCAGCACATTCCATGTATTTCCACTTTCAATGTGCGTAATACTGACTAGTCCGGAGGAAAATGGATTCAGATTACGGCTTATGATTGTCTGAACCGCCTGCACGATGGCCGAAGCTACGACAATAGAATCAATTCCTTGATCCGGTTGTGCTGCATGACTTCCTTTTCCTTGAATGGAGATAGAAAACCGATCAACTGCAGCCATAACTGCACCTTTTCTGATCCCGATTGTTCCCACCTTGATTCCAGGTGTTGTATGGATTCCCCAGAACAGTTTCACATCTTCTAGAACTCCGGTCTCAATAATTTTCTTCGCCCCACCAGGTGCTTCTTCTGCCGGCTGAAAAATGATCTTTACCGTCCCATGAATATCCTGCTTCCGGTTTTGAAGTAGTTTAGCTGCACCAAGCATCGAAGTCAGATGAAAATCATGTCCACAGGCATGCATCACTCCCGGAGTCCTTGAACTATATGGCAATTCTGTTTCTTCCTGAATCGGCAAGGCATCGATATCACTTCTAAGCGCAATTACTGGTCCCTCAAAATCCCCCTGAATCTTAGCAACGAGACCTGTTTTCAGATCAAGATTTATTACTTCGATTCCTGCCTCCCTTAATACAGCTGATATCTTTTTCGTTGTTTCATATTCTTCATAAGCTAGTTCAGGATGCTCATGGAACCAGAAGAATAATTCAGTTAATTCTTTTTCTAGGATGGATTCTTTCATTATATACCTCCATGATTCCTGTGCCAATGTTTCGTGCACATTAATATTCATACTATTTCAATATGATTTGTATGTTATTGATTATAGTAATACAATCGTTATTTGTCAATACTATTTTCATGATATCCAAAATAATGTAATTTAAGTAATATATGCTTAGATAAAGTCCTTGGTATCGTATCATTATGAAAAGAGGAGGTATAATTTTACCTCCTCCTTGCATATTTGGATTGATTTATTCACATTATTTCAATGGTATTATATATCAAATCAGTAAAATATAAAATCACCCCTCGCAATCTTTAATCTCACCACGAGCAGTCAATTCCGAAATGATATGATCATACATCTCTTTATCAATCTTAAATTTCTTCCTATAAATAATATATCCAGCCACAATGAAGAAAAGAGGTAAAATCAACATTGACAGCTTCATAATCAGCAATCCAGAATCGGTTACATCGTTTGGTGTTGCCGCGGCATTGATCCCAGAAATGATTAACGTCACACCAACAATACCATTTGCTATTGCACCTCCGATTTTATTGATAAACGGCTGCACCGAAAAAGTGATACTCTCGTTACGACGGCCAAGCTTCCACTGTCCGTACTCTACCGTATCTGTCAAAAACATCAGCATCAGTAACTGAATAAATGCCTGCCCTACAAAGATAAAAATACCGGCTGCTCCAATAAAAATCATATTCATTGGCGCTACGAAGAAAATGATATACCCGATTACTACGAAAACAGTAGCAACTGTATATAAAGTTTTCCGGTTGAATTTCTTTGAAAACAAAGGAAAGACAATTAAGGCAGTCAGCTGGGAAACTCCAAGGATTGCAGCAAATATTGAGTACATTCCTTCATTTTTAAAGGCATATTTAAAGAAATAAACTCCAAAAGTCGTAGTAGTGCAATAACCTATCATAAATAATGCCATGGATATTGCAGTAATTAAAAGCTGATCATTTTTAAACAAAATGCGGAACATTTCCTTTAAGGAGGTCGATTCCTGTTTGACATGAATACTCTTATCCTCTTTTACTCCGAATACCGTAAAACAAAGAAATGCCCAAGTAATCAACACAATTGCGATGATCGTTATTAGCCAGGCCCTTTTATCTCCTCCCAAGGCATTCGTTACAGGTAAAATCCCAACTACCACGGCAAATAATCCGATATTCGCACAAATTCTGGCAAAGGATCCGGTTTTCTCGCGTTCCTTCTGATTCAGGGTCAAGGAAGGAAGCATTGACCAATAAGCGATATCATTCGCTCCATAGGTTAAATCCCAAAACAGATAGATAACGATAAACACTATGATGTACTTAACGCCACTTAGTCCAAAATCAAAAAATAATAGCACGGTGAGAATTCCACCTATGATACCTCCAATAACAATCCAAGGTTTAAATTTACCAAAACGGGAGTGAGTATTGTCCACTAAAAATCCCATAATCGGATCATTTATTGCATCAAAAATACGAAGAACTGTCAATGCTCCCGTCATCCACCACATCGTTGAATCCGGTAAATTCAAGATATCTGTCAGGAAAAACAGTAGGTACATGCTTACCATAGAATAGAGCATATCTCTACCAATAGTACCAAGGCCGAACATATAAAGATTACGATTTACTTTTGTTTTCATCTTCATGTTAAACTCCCGTCTGTGTGCTTTAGCACATATTTAAATCAATAGTAATGCAATCGGCATAAACTGTCAAATAATACACAACAAAAAAGCCCAAAACATAAATGCTTTGAGCTCAAAATTGAATCATATTCAATTATTACATTAATACTGCACATAGAAAATGAGTTTACATCCGGGAGTCTTCCACTCCTTTAACCTTAAGGACTTCCGTCCTTATACCAAACCTTTTTAGGTCAAGCCCTCGACCTATTAGTAACAGTCAGCTCCATGCGTTACCGCACTTCCACCTCTG
>JBASOB010000227.1:0-14160 GCA_049657865.1 Mobilitalea sp. | reverse complement strand
CGTCTCTTCTGCTAAAGAAATGAATTCGTCTGGGTAAACCAATCCTTTTGTTGGATGATTCCATCTGATCAAAGCCTCAAACCCGACCACATTTTTTGTCTCTAAATCCATTTGTGCCTGATAAAACATTTCAAATTCTTCATGTTCAATTGCTTTTCGGAGTTCAGACTGCATCTCGATTTTTTCTGTTAATTTTTGATTAAAGGAATAATCAAAATATGCATGTGTGTTCTTTCCGTCCGCTTTTGCAACATACATTGCAGAATCCGCATTTTTTATCAGTGCTGATGATGTTTTACCATCCTTTGGCGCAAAAACGATTCCAATACTCACTGTTACGAAATATTCCTTCGTCGAAAGGACAAAAGGATAACTAAACACATTCTTAACCTTCTTAATCTTATCTTCAAAAGACACTGTATCCTGCAGATTTTGAGATAAAAGAATGAATTCATCCCCCCCTATTCTAGCAAGGTAATCATCCTCATCCAAAGCCTGTTTTAAACGATAGGTAACATCAATAAGCAGTTCATCGCCATAGGAATGCCCCAAAGAATCGTTAATATTTTTAAAGTTATCAATATCAATATCCATTATCGCAACTGTTTCTTCATTTCGTATCGTCAACATAATATTATCTAGCATTTCCGTAAATGCAACTCGGTTCGGTAATTCGGTTAAGAAGTCCGTATATGCTAGTTTTTTCATGTTTTCTTTGTTCTTACTCAGCTCTTCGTATTTATTATTCAACTCACCCAAAGAGAGAAGTGATGAATGATATACCTCGTTTAAATCTCGGTATTCTTCTTTCACTTTCTCGTTTTCCTGATTCATTATGGTTTGTGTGCGCTTCATTTTATTCATACGAATAATCAGAATAATTATTAACAAAAACACAGTAACTGCAAATATCATAATAAATATGCCTACTGATTGGTCAATCACAAAATTTCCCATAAGTCCTCCAATACGTTACCCCAAACGTATTTTCATTAGTTTTTCGATTTCAGATATTGATCGATACCGACTGCTGCTGCTTTTCCTGCTCCCATTGCCAAGATTACAGTAGCTGCTCCTGTCACTGCATCTCCGCCAGCGAAGACACCTTCTCTTGATGTAACTCCTGTCTCTTCATCAGCGATAATGCACATATGTTTATCCGCATCCAGACCTTTTGTCGTGGAGGCAATTAATGGATTTGGACTTGTTCCCAAAGACATGATTACAGTGTCAAGTTCGAGTTCAAAATCAGAACCTTCTTTTTCAATCGGTCTTCTTCTGCCAGATGCATCCGGCTCTCCTAATGTCATTTTTACGCAGTGCATACCACGAACCCAGCCATTCTCATTTACAAGAATTTCTTTTGGATTTGTTAACAATTTAAATATAATGCCTTCTTGTTTTGCATGATGTACTTCTTCAACCCTAGCCGGAAGTTCTTCCTCGCCTCTGCGATATACGACATATACCTTTGCCCCAAGTCTAAGTGCTGTTCTTGCTGCATCCATTGCTACATTACCGCCACCAACGACAGCAACTTTAGTACCTGCTAAAATCGGCGTATCATAAGATGGATCGAAAGCTTTCATTAAGTTGTTACGAGTCAGATATTCATTTGCAGAGAAAACACCATTCGCATTTTCTCCTGGAATACCCATGAATTTAGGAAGTCCTGCTCCGGAGCCGATAAATACTGCTTCAAAACCTTCTTCTTCCATTAATTCATCTATTGTAATTGATTTACCAATAATAACATTTGTCTCGATTTTAACGCCAAGTGCTTTCACGTTATCGATTTCTTTTTTCACTACGGTTTCTTTCGGAAGTCTGAATTCCGGAATTCCATAAACCAGCACTCCGCCTGCTTCATGAAGTGCTTCAAAGATAGTAACGTCATAACCCATCTTAGCCAAATCACCTGCACAAGTAAGTCCGGAAGGTCCTGCACCAATTACTGCAACTTTTCTTCCGTTTGTTTCTTTTGGCATCTCCGGTGTGATTCCATGTTCTCTTGCCCAATCAGCGACAAATCTCTCCAGCTTACCTATGGAAACCGGCTCTCCTTTGATTCCCCTGATACATCTCTCTTCGCATTGAGATTCCTGAGGACAGACACGTCCGCATACTGCCGGAAGTGCTGAATATTTGCTAATTACATTAAAGGCTTCTTCGATATTATCGTTGCAGATTTCTTTGATAAATCCTGGAATATCAATGGATACAGGACATCCACCAACACATTTCGGGTTTTTACATTGTATACAGCGAGCCGCTTCTTCTTTTGCTTCTTCTATATTATATCCAAGACAAACTTCCTGGAAATTTGTAGCTCTTACTTTCGGATCTTGTTCCCTGACCGGAACTTTCTTTAAAACGTCCATTCAATAATTCCTCCTATAATCGTAACTGTATGCAGCCTATCTTTCCACTTAATTTATATGGCATTCGCAATCCGGATGGTGATGAGAATCTCCTTCTTTTTCACGAAGAGTCTTCTTACCCTCTTCTGATTTGTAGATTTGAGTTCTTCTCATAGCTTCATCAAAATTCACGAGATGCCCATCAAATTCAGGACCATCTACACATGCAAATTTTACTTCGTTACCGACTGTTAATCTGCAGGCGCCGCACATTCCAGTACCATCAACCATTACAGGATTCATACTTACTATCGTTTTAATTCCTAATTCCTTTGTAAGGATACATACAAATTTCATCATAATCATTGGACCAATTGCAATAATCAAATCATAATGTTTTCCTTGATTATTGATTAAGTCCTTAATACAGTCATTCACATTTCCCTTAAAGCCATAAGAACCGTCATCAGTAGAAACATAAACATTTTTAGCATAATTCTTCATTCTGTCTTCTAAAATGATTAAATCTTTGTTTCTTGCGCCTATAATGCAGTCTACATCATAACCATTTTCTTTCATCCATTTAACCTGAGGATAAACAGGTGCCGTACCAACACCTCCGGCAACAAATAATATGCTTTTTTTAGATAATTCTTCTTTCGGCATATCTATCAATTCTGACCGGTGTCCCAGTGGTCCGGTGAAATCTCTGAAGGCTTCGCCTACTTCGTATTCTGCCATTAATTTAGTTGAAGAACCCACCGCCTGAAATACGATTGATACGGTTCCTTCTTCTCTATCATAATCACATATGGTAAGCGGAATTCTTTCACCCTTTTCATCTATCTTCAAAATAATAAACTGACCAGGATAACAATTTTTAGCAACTCTGGGAGCTTTCACATCCATAAGATAAATTGAATTTGCAAGGCTCTCTTTTTTGGTAATCGTATAAATATAATTTTCTGCCATTCTTTTACCTCTCTTTTTAAACATATATTTCCATTCACAGTACATAAATCCACTAAAATGAATTATACCGTACCTACTATAAAAAATCCATAGATTTTTATGGAAAGCATCAAAAATAGTATAAATAAGCATATTTATTAATTATTTATGCTAATTATTATGAATATAATCTTTAGAAAAGTAAGGTTTAGGCAATTAATTATTAATTTTGTTGTATTATTATTCCTTTTTAGCGATATTATTCCTTTTATTCAGACTGCTTTTACCAAGAGTATTACTTTCCTAGGATCAAGCAAAATCAGACTCATTGTATTCTGTAAGTTTTGATAACCGGTAATTCGAATATCTTCTATCTGAGGATAATTCCTTTCCAAACCAGGAGGGCGGACTAAATTTATCAGCTGTCTCTTCATCCGGGAATTCCACCTCCGCAAACATAAGGCCTTTGAGTGGTCCTTCAAAAACATCCAGTTCAACTGTTAGTTTATCTTTAAGCGGGATTAAATATCTTGTTTTGTATAGGATATTACCCTCTATTTTATCTCTCAGAGTAAGATAAGCTTCTTCTGTTAAAGGAAGTTCTACTTCGTTATGGATCAGCGGGCCATTCTCCTTCTGCTGTTCCAAACCAAATTTAGATTTATAAGTCAGTATATAATCATCATTACTTTTTCTAATTCTCACCACAGGATTACGGCATAAATATCCCTGTTCAATTTTTTTATATCTATATTGAGATAAAGCACCCGGTAAGTTTGATATCGCATATTTACGTTCTATTTCCATATAGGTTTTCCTCCAAATATTTATGTTCCTATTGTATCATATTATTGGAAATAGACAACCCTATCCATTTAATAAAAAGCAATCTATTCATTTAATAAAAAGGAATCCGATTTATCTTTGTTAAGGTACTTGTCATCTTCATTAGACGAAACCTTTGTCCTTTATTAAGCTACTTGTCAGCTTCATCGAAATGAATCCTTTGTCCTTTATTAAGGTAATTGTTAGCTTGAAAGAGAACTATAAAAGTTGTATACTATACATGTTTCAACGATAAATTTCTATAAAACCGGGAACCTTCATAGGTACTCTACTACTCATCAGGAGGACATATATTTGTTAAAAGCAGTAATATTTGATATGGATGGCGTTATCATTGACAGTGAACCGATGCATGCCAAGGCAGCCGTATTAGCCCTCGAAAAATACGGAGTAAAGATTGAACTAGAATATGTATTGGATTTTATCGGAAGCACTACCTACTATATGTGTCAGAAAATGATTGAGGATTTTCATATAGAAGCTACCCCCGAAGAACTTTTAGATGCAAATAACGAAGCAAAGAAATATTTATTAGATAAATCAGGCTACATAGTAATTCCCTTCATTATTGAATTAATGAATAACTTACATCAGCACGGTTTAAAGTTAATTATTGCATCATCTTCTTCCGCTCAGGAAATCGAAGCAGTAATGCAGACTCTTAACATAAAGGATTACTTCGATGGATATGTTTCGGGAACAACGGTAAAGAGACCAAAACCTGCACCTGACATCTTCCTTGAAGCAGCTAATCGATTAGGAATCGATCCTAATGAGTGTCTGATCATCGAAGATTCCTCCCACGGAGTATCCGCGGCGGATTCTGCCGGTATCACCTGTGTAGGATTTATCAATCCAGGATCCGGGAATCAGGACTTAAGCAAAGCGGCTTTTTTAGTCGAAGGCTTTGAAGAAGTTGATTATGATTTTCTTGTGCAGGTTTATCAATACGCACATATGGAACCAGTTACCATATTAACTACAGACCGCTGTATCATACGTGAACTTAGTGTTGACGATATTGACTGCCTATATCCAATTTATCAAAATCCACGAATTAAGATGAATCTGGATAATGTTGCCGATAGTATTGAAGAGGAAAAAGAAAAGCATCTAGCTTATATAAAAAACATCTATCATTTTTATGGTTTTGGACTATGGGGAGTATTTTTAAAAGAAAATGGATGTCTCCTCGGACGATGTGGAATAGAGCTTAAGACGTTAGACGGGGAAGCAGTATATGAACTTGGCTATTTACTGAATCCAGATTATCAGGGATATGGCTATGCAAGAGAGTTTGTTACTGCTATTATTAAGTACTGCTTTACGCATCTAGAGATACCTCGGATTATTGCAGTCATCGATTCACATAACCTGTCTTCTGTAAAACTAGCCGAGATGGTTGGCATGAAAAAAATAGGTGAGTGCGTCCGCAAAGATCATACTTTTGATAAATATGAAATTCTTCGTATACTAACTAATGTGAATTAAGACATATTCACATTTGAATTAAGATACATACACATATGTAGTAAGAATATATTTGCATGAGTAGCAAGCATATCTTCTACTATGAAGTCAACACATCTTCACGCGGGAGATCTACTACACTCGCAAAGTGGTGTTCATTACAATTTATGAAAGGAGTCTGTCATGGAGAGCGGAAGAAATACAAAACAAAAACAAATTATACTTTCTTTACTGAAGCAATCTGATAAGCCCATGTCTATTAATGAGCTCTATGCACAGGTTGTTCTTCAGTTACCTAAAATTGCGAAATCCACGATTTACAGAAATATAGACTCTCTTCTTTGCCAAAGTCTGATTGATAAATACCACTTAAACGATAATGAAGTATTCTATCGCATTAAAGCTGACAGCAAAGAACATAAACACTTCGTAATCTGTGATAACTGTAAAAAAGTATTCGATCTTCCAACTTGTCCCATTCATGAATTAGAAAATGCTATGGAAGAAGAAGGTTTTATCATAACAGAACATCAGATCCAGATCAGCGGATTATGTAAATCCTGTGCAAAATTCTGTAACAAAAAGTAATAGAAAGTACTCTTCAAGAACTTTCTATTGCCATGCAATCCATTAGGTTTGCTTAAATTCTGTCATATTACCCCGAAATCGGAGTGGCAGATTATTTCGTTGGAGTTTAGGGTTAATTCTTTCTTTGATTACAATATGATCAAAGAAGGCTTTCCACAACTCACGGTATTCATCTTCCTGTAAAGTAATATCCTCTAATTTGGCCTGATCAATTTCCGGTACCTCGGCTAAAATCCATTGATGATGCGGCACATGAAATGCCGCTATTTTTCTACCTTCATCATAAATGATAAATCGTTCCTCAGGAAGGCGGTCTGCAAAATGCGGGGCTAGAATTGACAACACATGATTCTTCGGGTGAATGACCGAAGTCAGCACTCCATTCTCCTGCTCAGAAAAGCGTACAAACCCCATCAGATGATGTGCTTCATGCCCCACATTCTTATTCACTTTAAACATCCCTCCAACCACTTCATTCCCTAAATGTTCAACAATACTGCCACCTACCGAAAATCCAAGAATTAGAAAGCGATAAATCAAATCCGCCTTTCCCACGTAATCAGAAAGTGCGACTCGGCATACCATCTCAAAAGCTTCTTGCGAGATCTTCTCTTTTATCGATTTGGAGACTTTCAGTGCAAGCTCGTAATCAGTATCAACAGCCACATACTCAGCAAACAATTCAATATTTGAATATTTACTGCCTTCACTTTTCTCTTCAATTTTAATATTCGCATGTCCCAGCCTGGAACTATAGGCGAAATAAATTGCAGTAAAAATACCGTCAATACTATCATCACATAAATATATTCTCTTTCCATCCATCTTTCATCAACTCCTAAATACTGTATCTCTAAGCATTCGCTACCATAATACCAGTCTGATAATTTGGCTGAAAATTTACATCATCAAACAAAGACAATTGCTGGTAAGTGATATCCTTCTCAATCCCAAGCGGTTTCTGGTCTTTCAGCGACAGCAGTTGCCTGGTGATGAAATTCTCTTCAATATTGACTGGATACATCATCTTACCTTTGCAGGTAATAAAGTATACCGCTCTCTTTAACACAATTCCCATACGTTTTAAATCATTAAAATCTAAAATCGCGCTTTTTCTAGCCATTAATATCCGTTTGGCCGAATTTGTTCCGATACCCGGAACCTTAAGTAAGGTATAATAATCTGCCTTATTCACTTCAATCGGGTAAATCTCCAAGTTCCTGAGTGCCCAATCACACTTAGGATCAAGTAATACATTGAAGTTAGGATGCTGCTCATCCAGTAATTGCTTCGTCTGAAACCCATAAAACCGAAGCAGCCAGTCAGCTTGATAAAGTCTGTGTTCTCTAAGTAAGGGTGGTCCTAAATCAGTAGAAGGCAAGCGACTGTCATGATTCACGTTCATAAAAGCCGAGTAGAATACTCTCTTCAGATCAAAATTCTGATAAAGAGCTTCGGAGACGGACATAATCTGGAAATCGCTCTCCTTTGTTGCTCCTACTATCATCTGCGTGCTTTGTCCTGCGGGGACGAATCTTCTATTGTTCGGTCTTTTCTGATAAGTTGTCAGTTTATGATCAGTTGTAACAATCTCATTGATGTCATGATCTTCTCGGTTCAATATAATATGCTGCGCTGCCTTATTATCTGGAAGGCCTAAAAAATCGATATTATTCGCCCTTTGCAGTTGAATCTGACGGATCGGTTTCAGTATCGCTTTGCGATTTTTATGTGGTGCCAGTTCTTTCAGGCTTTCTGCAGTAGGCAATTCGATATTCGTACTGATTCGGTCAGTATACCAACCCAGCATCTCAATCAAGGAGGAATCAGCCCCTGGAATTGCTTTGCAATGAATATATCCGTTGAAATGGTGCACCTCGCGTATCAGCCTGATGGTTTCGATAATCAGCTCCATGGTATAGTTCGGACTGACTAGTATTCCCGAGCTCAAGAACAATCCTTCGATATAGTTCCTGCGATAAAATTCCATCGTCAGATCACTCAGCTCCTGCGGAGTAAAAGATGCTCTGACCACATCATTCGAAGAACGATTCATACAATATTTACAGTCATAGATGCATTCATTTGTATATAAAACCTTCAGCAGAGAAATGCATCTGCCATCTGCAGAGAAACTGTGGCAGATACCACAGGCTAAGCTATTGCCCATGCCTGTTCCAGCTCCCTTGCGGTCGACTCCGCTCGAAGTACATGCAACATCGTATTTGGCAGCATCGGACAAAATCTCTAATTTTTTCTGGACAGACATGTTTTCTTGAATAATCATAGCAACCTCCATTCTACTAAAATATATATGTGGTTATAGTACTCAATGACCAGTTAGGTCTTTATCCATCTTGTTGCTGCTAAATTCGTCGTGTATAGATACTCTTAATTCGCTTCAAATCAACACGATTCTGGGATTCGGTATCACAATACATAGAAGAACAAAAAACAAGCACCACTGTGCGAGCTTCACCGATTTCCCGCGCGAAGATGCTTTTTCTTCACACAAATTCAGCAGTAATCCGAACGCTTGTTCTCATTAATATAATATCAAATACTGCTGATAAAGTCAATATTTTTCAAACATTTGTTCTGTTTTTTTACCAAACATCCTTCACGCCCCTATTTATTTTCTTGCACATTCAATACCTGCTATATTGACACTATCCTGATTGTCCGTTATAATTTTCAATGTATTGAACAATAATCTTAGCTTTATTCGATAGCCCATACTGTTTTATCACCTTGCAAAGAATAACTAGTTAGGAGCACTTATGCGAAAAAAATTTCAAGAATTCCAAGATTATCATAAAAGATGCACCCGAATCATCATATTATTATGTCTAGATCTAATTTTTTTATCTTTATTATTAATATCTACGCTATTTCCAATCGCACATTCGCATCTTCTCATATTGATTTTTATCATATTGAATTTCATCTGCTTATCTCTTACTGCTCTAAATTCGCGATTGAACTTAGCTACCGTAAAGAATTTAGAAGATTATTTCTTAAAAAATAGTTATGGATCTTCTTCAAATCGTATCCATAAATTCCACAAATTACTGGATAACAATTTTTTTGAATATCATTTTCAACCTATTGTGGATGCAAAAACCGGAGAAATCTTTGCTTATGAAGCATTGATGCGTACTCCCCCTGAGATAGACATGATGCCGGTAGAAATTTTAGAGTTAGCTGACCGGGAAAATTGTTTTTATGATATTGAAAAATTCACCTTTACAAATACATTAAAAATCATGAAAAGTTATTCTGATATTTTTGAAACGAAGAAATTATTTGTCAACAGTATTTCAAGTCATCAGTTAACGGATGCTGATTTCAATTCTATATTTAATGAATATGGTCCATTATTAAGCAATCTTGTAATGGAAATTACCGAATCTACTCATATTGATGAAGACGGACTAACACTTCTTCATAAGAGGCTTAAGCAGTCAAACTGCCAATTGGCTCTTGATGATTATGGAACCGGATATTCCAACGAATCCAATCTGTTAAACTCAATCCCTAATTATGTGAAAATCGATCGCAGTATTCTGCGGTATATTAATATTGATGCCAAAAAACAGCATCTGGTTTCTAATTTAGTTGATTTTGCGTTGCATAACAACATTAAGATAATTGCGGAAGGTATTGAAACTTTTGAAGAATTTGAGTTTGTCATCAATCTCGGGATTGACTATATTCAGGGATATTACACCGCAAATCCTTCTCCTGTATTGCTAGATGATATGCCCGCGGAATTGTTGGCTACCATTCATGAGATCAACCGTAAAAAGTATCTGGAAACCATGTCAAAAAAAGTATATGAATCCATCTCTGATATCACGATATCACCGGTTGCTCTGGCTCTTGAAATGTTTTCTAATATTATCATTTACGAAGAAGAGATTACTCTTCTCGGCAATCAGGATATGGTCGCAAATACATGTATTCATATTCCCGATAATCACAACTGCCTTATTACGATGGACGAAATCAATCTATGCAGTTCTGAAAATCCAACTATTACGATTGGAAGCAACTGTTTTATCACTCTTCATCTGCTCGGAGATAATGTTCTTACCGGAAATGGTATTCGTGTTCCGACCAGTTCCAGCCTAACCATTATTGGCGACGGCAACCTATCCATTCAATCCAACATGAGCAGTGGAATCGGTATTGGCGGAACCAACCTGCAGTCTTACGGAAACATTACAATTGCTTCTACCGGTTATGTGAAGGTCTGCAATAATGCTGATATGTCGATTGGAATTGGCGGTGGCATGAATCCTGATAATTCTCTTCTTCATTTTATCTCTGGAAATATTCAGGTTACAACTGCAGGCTATCAAACCCTGGCAATCGGAAGTGTTGGCGGTAATGCTTTAATAGAAATTAACGACTGTAAACTACAAATCAAATCAGAATCCGCTAAAACGATTGGAATCGGCAGTATGTCCGGACTGATTAATCTAAAATCAAGCGGTGATCTCGACATTCGGTGTGAGGGAAGAAATGTAATCGCAATAGGCGTTTTCGAGAAAGGCGAAGGATCGATCCTTCTCAGTGATGGCAATGTCAATCTGCATTTTAAAACTCATGTAGGCGTTGGTATTGGTTCAATTGAAGGAAATGTCGCTATTCATATCGCAAGCGGCGACATCTACGTTTACGGTGAAGGTACCAATATCGTCGGGATTGGCGATTCTACCGGTAAAGGTGAAATCAAGATATCTGATGGTATTATCAATACTAAGCTGTACGCAGCTCATGCCGTTTCCATGTATACTGATTCGAAAAAGATTATCATTGATGGTGGCAACATACAGATAGATTTTTTAGAAGATATTGCCCTGATTAATTCAATCGGAATTCCTCTAGTGTCCAAGTTACTTGCTAAGACAGAGGACCTTATCGATAATACGACTTCTTATGCATATGAATATCATGCAAAATATTCTGATAAATATCCATCCATTCGTGTCTATCTGCCGGAATATGTATCATAACTTTATTAACCTGCCACAACTACTCTATAATATAATGGTATCTTTTCATAATAAATAGGCTGCCCTGTAATGATGAGGTTTCTATCCTTCATCATTACAGGGCAGCCTATTTCTAATTCTTCTGTTTTCTTTATCTAATCTTTTCTATTTCTTGTCTTTTCGGTTTCTTATCTTTTTCATTTTTCATTTCTTATTTCTTATTTCTTAACAATTCTATTACTTCTCTTTTCTATTTTTCCATTTCCTCGAGTTCTTCCAGTTCTACTTCATTTTCCGGATCCTTGAACTTAAATAGGAACGTAAGTATAAAACCTATAATAAAGCCTACAAATAGCGAAACAAAAAATGTCCAGAATCCTTCTCCCAGATAAACTACCAGTGATATAAATGATGGGAACGCGAATGCTAATGCTGTAGCACTAGAGGTTCCTACAAATGCACCTCCGACTGCTCCTGCAATACAGGCCGCCAACATAGGCTTTTTTAGAGGTACTGTGATGCCATATAATACCGGTTCTGTGACACCGAGGATTGCAGTAATGGAGCAGGACATCGCTAAAATTTTCAGTTTTTTATTCTTTGTAATCAAGCTGACTGCCATTGCTGCTCCTGCCTGACCCATAACAGCTGCACCCAAAGTAGGAAGAATGGTATCAGCTCCAAGTGTACTGATGTTTTCAATAATAACTGGAACCAGACCCCATTGGAGTCCGAAGACTACCATCGGCTGCCAAATCAGTCCAAAAATCGCTCCTGATACCACTGGACTGAAACCATGGAGCAGTGAATACGCTCCGGCAAGAAGATTACCAAACAAGGCACCAATCGGTCCAAAAATGATAAAGGTAATCGGCACTACGATGATGATTGCAATCATCGGTTTCATAAATCCTTTAATCGCTTTTGGCAAATATTTTTCTAACGGAAGTTCTACATAGTGTAGCAAACCTACTGCTAATATAATCGGTATCACACCCGAAGGATAAGTAACCTGCGTAATCGGTATTCCAAAGAAATTAATATCGATACCACTCTCAAACACAGCCGTTATCTTAGGATACACTAATGCAGCTGCAATTAAAACTGAAGTAAAAGAATCCGCCTTTAGCTTTTTCGATGCTGTATAAGCTAAGAAGACCGGGAGGAAATAAAAGAATCCGTCCGAAATAGCATAAAAAATTTGATAGGCTCCATCTGTCTCGGTTAAAGCTCCAAGGTTCACCAGCAGCATTAGTACTCCCTTTAAGAGGGCTGCTGCCATCAAAACATTAATTACCGGGACAAAAATACCCGATATCACATCAATAACTTTATTAAAAAGGCTCATCTCCGGCTTCTGCAGTTCGGAAGTTTTCATACTTTTCCCTCCTCCTTATGCCAAACGAATAAATTCCTCGATTTGCTCTGCGATTGATGCAAGACTAGTTCTCCAAAACTCTGGATTCTCCAAATCAATCTCTGCTTGTTTTGCAGCATCTTCTACGCTCATTACCGTAGTTGCTTTTAGTAATGCACGATATTTCGGTAAAAACTCCTCACCTTCCACTTTATATTTCGCAAATAAACCTCTGGCAAACAATCCGCCAAATGCATAAGGGAAGTTATAAAAGCTAAGGTTCTCGGAGTAGTAGTGACCTTTGCAAGCCCACATAAAAGGATGAAGACAATTTGAATCAAGTCCATCGCCGTAAGCTTCCCTTTGAGCTGCGAGCATAATCTCATTTAACTCATCCGCAAATAAGAAACTTGTTTTACTCTTTTCAAATACCTGACTTTCAAACAAATATCTGGAATAGATGTCGCAAATAATCTGAGTTGTATCCTGTAATTGATTTTCGATCAAGGCCAGCTTCTCCTGACCACTTGTTTCATTAATGGCTGCCTGCATGATTAATGTCTCATTAAAGTTGGAAGCTGTCTCAGCAACCGGCATACTGTATTCCACATTCAGAGGTAAATGATCCTGAATCATAAGGCCATGATACGCATGTCCTAGTTCATGGGCTAACGTAGTAACATCATTTAAATCTCCTGTAAAGTTTGTTAATACGCGACTCTGTTTCGCAAATGGTAAATTCTCACAGAAAGCGCCGCCGACTTTGCCTTTTCTCGGGTAAAAATCAATCCATTCTTTATCAAATGCTTCTTCTATCATATCCGCCATATCATCTGAAAACCCGCGGAAATGTTTCAGAAGATAATCTTTCGCTTCTTCTGTAGTGAATTTTGTGCTGCTAGATCCAAGCGGTGCAAACATATCGTACCAAGGAAGTCCATTTTCATAACCCATGATTTTCGCTTTGTGCTTCATATATTTATGAAATACAGGCAGATATTCCTTGATTGCTTCGAGCATAGCATCCAAGGTCTCTTTCTTCATTTTTGCCTGATTCAGAGTCATATCGAGCGGAGACTGATATCCTCTGAGATCACATATCGTATTCACCTGAGTCTTGATATTATTCAGGGAATAACTGACTGCATCTTTAATCTTATCATATGCCTTAATCTCAGCTTCAAATGCCTCTTTCCGCACTACGATGTCAGCGCTATGTGCCAGATTGCGCGCTTCCTGAAGTGTCAGCTTCTTTTCCTTATAATCAACTTCAAGTGTCGAAGTCAAATAGCTCTGCATACTGCTCCATGCAGATCCCGCTGAAATATTGAGTTTTGCGATTACTTCTTCTACATCATCGCTCAATAAATGTTTTGCTTCTTTCTTGATTTCAGACAGAATATACTCATAGCTCTTAAGCTTTGGATATTTATCTAAATAAATATTCATGTCTTCAATCTTTGCAATATGTTTATGGATAACGGCCATTGGCTTTGATGACAAACTGACCTGTCTTTCTACTGAATTTACTTCATTAACGCTTTCGCTGTCAGAAGTATTAACGGATTGTTTCAGTGCTGTATAATAC
>JBASOB010000226.1:0-6781 GCA_049657865.1 Mobilitalea sp. | reverse complement strand
CTTAGTAATATAGGCAGGAGCGTTCTCAAATAAATTCGATAGCAATTGTCGATCATCCTCTGAGACAATTGCCAGAATATCGGATAAAATAAACATGGTCATTACCTCCGAAATCATAGCTGTTTGTACTTCATGTCATATTATTATGTGCATAATATAGTGTCAATCTGATTATAACATATTATTATCTGATTCACCTTATAATCCAGAATGAATTACATCCATTGATTAATGGAACTTGAACAGTTCGAATTGTTGTGATAGTGGTACATATGGAAGCTAACGTTGAGTAAAGAAGTCGCAGAGCAATTTTTATTATAGATAATTTACGCAGTAAATTCTTTCGATGGATAGAGATGAAATAATCACAATAAATGAAAGTGATATACATTAATTTATTGAATGTTAAAAATGACAGAAGAGTTTAGAATAATCATATTATATTATATGTTGTTATTCTTTGCTACCATTTTGCACGCAGAGAGAGAAAGGTTTGGTTATTAATATGAAAAGATTTATGGTGACATGTTATGGGGAGCCTTGCTCTTGGCATGGATTTTGATTTTAGTAATTCCAGTCTACAGAACCGGTTTTATTACTTTTACGACGGCTCACGCTTACCTAGGTGGATTTGTTAAGTTTTTTATCTTAGCATCGATGGGTGATATGCTAGGAGGAAGAATCCTGAACAGAGAATGGAATTTTCCACAAGGATTCCTATTCAAAGCATTTGTGTGGGGTGTTCTGGGCATTATGATAACGCTCGTATTTACAGTCTTTTTTGCCGGAACTGAGGGTGCTATGGCAAGTGGCAAATTACCTTTTGAAGGTTCTAAATTTGCCTTAGCCTTCTTTGGAAGCTTAATTATGAACACAACGTTTGGACCAATGATGTATATTTATCATAAGTTTGGAGATATGCTGGTAGATATGCTTATTGAGAGTCGTAGTGGTAAATTAATAGGTGGAATTACAGTTGAAGCAATGGTAAATCGTATTGATTGGCAGACAATGGTCGGATTTTCATGGATTAAATCATGCCTGCTAATTTGGACTCCCTGCCATACCATCGTATTTTTGCTTCCCGTAGAATACAGAGTACTTGCGTCTGCTTTTTTATCGATACTACTTGGTATCTTGGTTGCAGTTACCAAGAAGAAGGCACAGAAGAAACTGATAATTAATTAGTTAAAAGTGAGAAGGCAAATTTTCATATAGATAAATTGCCCTTTTATTAAAATAAAAATAAAGAACTATAAAATCAGAAAGAAAATATGGCAATATACAATAATTATTTGAATGTTAATAGAAGCTATTAATATTAGAATAGTACTATGATGCGGAGGTTAAGCATTCTAGTAGAAAAGAAAACTAAATATTAACGAAAAATAAGGAGATAATTGATGAAAAAATATGAGACACAGATCGTTGTAATTGCGGCGGGTCCTTCTGGCTTGTGTGCAGCTGTTCAAGCAGCTGAAAACGGAGCAAAAGTTATTGTGTTAGAAAAGGCAGCTACGGTTGGTGGCGCTGCAAATATGGGTATGGGACCTTTGGGAATTGGTACAAAGCATCAGAAGAGGCAGATGATAGATATCTCTGTTGAAAAGGCATTTAATATGTTTATGGAATATACACATTATCAGGTGGATGCGAGATTGGTGAAAAGATATTTTGCGCAATCCGCAGAGACAATTGAATGGTTAGAAGACATGGGAGTTGAATTTGAAGGTGCATTCAGGTATTTCCCGAAATCAGAAGCTACCTGGCATATTGTAAAAACTGACCAGGAAATCGGTCCAAGAGCCGCATCCTTTATGAATAAAGCGCTGTATGCAAAAGCTTTAGAACTTGGGGTTATATTTTTGGTAGAAACACCTGCTAAGAAGATTTTAATGGAAAATGGTAAGGTAGTTGGTGTGTATGCAACGGATAAAGATGGCGAGGATGTTGAGATTTCTTGCACGGCAGCTATTATCTGTACCGGTGGAGCCGGAGCTAACAAGGATTTAATTAAACAGGAAACTGGCTTTTCTCAAGGTGAGGATATGTTTAATTTCGCAATTCCTGGTTTGGTTGGAGATGGAATGAAGATGGCATGGCAAGCTGGTGCAGGTAAAACGCAGGTCCGCATTGAAATGACATCAATTATTGAAGGGTGTGATGATCTTCCCCAAGGCGTAGCGAATGTATTCTCACAGCCAAATTTGTTAGTGAATAAATTTGGAAAAAGAGTGATGAATGAGGATCAGATGCAGAATACAACTTACCTTGCGAATACAATTATACATCAGAAAGATAGAGTATGCTTTAGCATTGTTGACACCTCAATCATCAAGAATTATATCCGCAATGGAGTTGATAATGTGAGCTTAGTTCGCACTAATCCAGATGTTTCTGACTTCTATGAAGGTATAAAAATCTCTAAAGATAATGGATCAACAGATTTCTTTACAGCAGATACAATAGAAGAATTGGCAGAAATGGCAGGCATTAATATAGATAACCTGGTGGAAACCGTTGAGGAATACAATGATTATTGTGACACTGTGGATGAGGAGTTCTTTAAGGAAAAGAGATACTTAAGACCAATAGTAAAAGCTCCCTTTTATGGAGCTAAGGTTCGTGCTGGCGGTTATGGAACTGTTGGCGGGGTAAAAATTAACGAAAACTGTCAAGTAATTGATGAAGACTTTGAGCCGATACCAGGGCTTTATTGTGCAGGAACAGACGCATGTAATATTTATGATGATAGCTATATGTTCTTACTTCCGGGAAATTCCATGGGTTTTGCTGTGAATACAGGACGTATTGCAGGCATGAGTGCGGCAGAGTTTGTAGAAGAGTAGAGAATCAGTCAACTTAACTTATCATATAATTCTTTGAATTATTCGGGTTTATGAAGAGAAAATCGACATTATAAGATAGATTTGAAAGATAGGTTTGAAAGATAGATTTATAAGATAGATTTGTAAGATAGATTTATAAGATAGGTTTGAAAGATAGATTTGTAAGATAGATTTATATGATAGATTTGTAAGATAGATTTATAAGATAAACTTATTAGATAGAATAGAAGGAGTATATAATTGCGCATGGTGAATATTACAGTAGATGGTATCCGATTAGAGGTACCAGAGAATAAAAACGTATTGGATTGTGCATTAGAAGCCGGAATATATATTCCACATCTTTGCCATCATCCAAATCTGAAAGAAATGGGTTCCTGTCGAATGTGTATCGTAGAAGTTGAGGGTGAGTCCGATTTAGTAACCTCGTGTACTTTAAAAGCGAGAGATGGATTGATGATTACAACAAATACGGAACATATTCGTAGGCTTCGTAATCTGGCGTTAGAACTATTACTTGCAGGCCACCCGGAAGAATGTACCTCTTGTCCGAAATATGGTCATTGTGAGCTGCAATCTTTAATTCAATATATTGGAGCTAATAATTCAAGGATGAAACATCGTTCTAAGGGCTTTAAAGTGGAGGACGAAAATCCATTAATCGTACATGATATGAATCGATGCGTTTTGTGTGGACGCTGTGTACGAGCCTGCAATGAACTACGAGGTGTTAAGGTTCTTCAATATCAGAAAAAAGATTTGGAGACCTATGTAGGCATCTTGCAGAATAAACTACTAAAGGATTCTGAGTGCCGCTTTTGTACCGCATGTGTTGAAGTGTGTCCAACCGGAGCAATCAGGGATAAGATTAGTTTAGCAGAAGTTGAGCAGAAGCGAGAAGACGCATTGGTTCCCTGTCGTTATTCATGCCCGGCACATACCGATATTCCAAAATATCTTCGCTTTATTCAGGAAAGTAAATTTGATGAAGCTACGGCAGTCATTCGAGAGAAGCTACCATTCCCTAAGACATTGGGTTATATCTGCAATCATGCATGCGAATTAGACTGTAAGAGGAATGCTTTAAATGAACCAATTTCGATTCGGAACCTGAAACGTCATGCAGCAGAGCAAGATACTGGATCTTTTTGGAAGGGAAAAGGAAAGCAGCTTGAGGATACTGGTAAAAAAGTATGTGTAGTAGGAGGTGGACCGGCAGGAATGACGGCTGCATACTATTTAAGAAAGCAAGGACATTCTGTTACTATAAAAGAAGCTTTACCGCAACTTGGTGGCATGATGAGGTATGGAATTCCGGCCTATCGTCTTCCAAGGATCATAATTGAAGAAGAATCAGCCGTCATAAAAGATACTGGTGTAATGGTCGAAACTGGTACAAAGATAGATAATCCCATTGACCTTTTAAAGGATTATGATGCCGTACTAATGACAATTGGAACACATCTGGGTAGTAAGCTGCCAATCCAAGGAAATCAATTGGAAGGCGTACTTGTCAATGTTGAATTTCTCCGTAATTCCAGCATTGGAGAAGTAACTGGTCTTGGGAAAAAGGTTATTGTTCTTGGTGGTGGAAATGTTGCCTTTGACTGCGCAAGAACGGCAAAGAGACTTGGAGCAGAGCAAATTCATCTGGCATGTTTGGAAGCAAGAGATAGTATGCCTGCTGATGAAGAAGAGATAAATGAGGCTGAGGAGGAAGGTATCATAATTCATGCAGCCCATACATTTGATAGGATTACAGGTGAGGAGAAAGTTACTGGAGTAGATTTCTCAGAGATTGAATCCTTTTCCCTGGATGAAAATAGAAGACCTGTGATTGTAAAGAGGGAAAGCTCAGAATATCATATTGAAGCGGATACCGTTATATTTGCAGTGGGTCAGAGACCTGATATATCAGAAAATGCAGGCTTAAAACTTGGAAACGGAAATCGTATCGAAGTTATTCCTGGAATGACTTCCACGGAAATCAAAGGCATTTTTGCTGCAGGGGATGCTTGCTACGGTACACAATCTGTGATTAAGGCAATTGCTTCCGGCAGGGATGCTGCAAGTGAAATTGATCGTTTTTTAGGTGGAGACGGAGATATTTCAGAAAAACTGGCACCAGATCAGAATGCTACCCCTTATATAGGGAAGATGGAAAACTTTCCAGACCGTAAAAGAGTAAAAGAAAATGTGATAGCTCCCGCGGACAGAATGAATAATTTTGAATTGGTAAATACTGCAATTGACGAGACCTCAATCTGTGAAGAAGCGAACAGGTGCCTTCAATGCGATTTGCGTTTACAAATATCGAAATCAAGAATCTGGAGTGAATATTCAGAGAAAAAGGAGGCAAATCAATGAATAGTTTAATCGATAAAGGTAAGCAACTTACCAAACAAGATGTTATCGATAAAGTCGCTGCTCTTGAAATTAGGGAATACGGCGTATATCATGATTACCTTATTGATATTTGGAATAATTTACTCGATCGACATGATTCTGAAAAGCTTCCGATACAATTAGTTACGGCACTTAACAATAATGATACAAAAAAAGTTCTATTAGATATTGTAAGAAAAACTCCTCATAAAGTTTTGGAAGGTATGCAAATCGTAGCTTATGTTCTTGGTGCAAAAGATTTGTTTTTATACCTACCTGAAAATGAAAAACAATTATTAATGGAACTTGAATTAATAGCAAAAGATTATGGTATACAGATTGTCTCCAGTGGTTTTGTAGATCGTCGTAAATATGAAGTATGTGCTTTTCATCATATAGAAACCATGGCTGTTTTGGCTGAAGCATTTACTGATCATTATGAGACAGGAGTTCTAGCAGCAGTTGCTAGGAACGGTATTGTAAGTGATCTTCAAAAAATTCCATATGGAACCAAGGTGTCTGATATGATAAGTACGAAAGCTGAGGATATGAAAGGTTTTGAAATTAATTCAAAAATTTATAATTCTTCGGCTTTGGATATGATAATAGACAAGGAATTTGCAATGGGAAATGGAGTTATTACGATTATCAATAATACGGACTGTATGATTAATGAAGCAAAAAAACATCTTGAAACAGCTCATATTATTGGATGTGGTAAGTGTACCTTCTGTAGGGAAGGGATATTACAACTATATGGATTGGTGAAAGATATAACGAAGAGTAAAGGTAAGAATGAATTCCTTACATTAATGAAAGAGATTGGTGAAGCCCTCCCTTCTGCTTCTTTATGTTCGATCGGTAAAACAGGTGCTGATTTCTTGCTAGATAGTCTTACCTTATATTCCTCGGAATATGAGGATCACATAAAACGAAAAAAATGCGCAGCAACTGTTTGTGATTCCTTTGTACCAATTTATATTGACCCTGAGCTTTGCATCGGATGCGAGGAGTGTACTTCGGTATGTCCAGAAGATTGCATCGAAGGTAAAACTGGTTATATTCATATGATCGATGAACTGGATTGTACGAAATGCGGTAAATGTATCGAGGTCTGTGAGAGCGGTGCAATCAAAAAAGCATCTGGACGCACACCAAAATTACCGGAGCGACTGACAAAATGCGGAAAGTTCAGGAAGCACTGATTAAGCAAGAGCGTATTAGTAAAAATTATCAATTCAAAGAATAAAAGCAAGTTGTAAAGCACTCAAATGCAGGCAGGAAATGTAGTTGTTATATTAAAATAATTAATGGTATAATGTGAACGTAGCAAAAGATGATAAGCGTAATTAATATACCAGGAGGAATCCGAATGCGAAAAAATATACTGGAGGAAAAGGCTATCATGAATTTCGATTTTCAGATAGCGAAATACGAACCTACTCATTTTCATCAAAGCATAGAACTGATCTATGTACTAGATGGAAATGTGAGAATTAGTGTAGGAAATAATAATTACGACGCTGCTCCAGAGGATATCCTAGTAG
>JBASOB010000225.1:0-3563 GCA_049657865.1 Mobilitalea sp. | reverse complement strand
TAGTAACTTTTCACTAGTAAGATGCTGTAAAATGTATGAATCCATTCCTTTCAGCAATTAAAAAAGACCTTTCGCGTGATTATAAATCAATCGTCACAATGTCAGTCTTTTGTAAGATATATGTTCTATTTTGTGTAAATGCGTGTGCCCGAGCAAGTATTAATGTAGCTGTTGTTGCTGATGTAACTCTACTTATATTATATTCCATTCATTGATAGATGCAAGTAATATTTTTCTAAATATGGTTCAGTATATTTAGAAAAATATAATTCAGTTTTATTTTTCTTACTATCATTGATACTACATACTTTATGTTTGTGATACTTCATACTTTATGTTTGTAATACTTCATACTTCGTGTTTGTGATACTTCATACTTCGTGTTTGTGAGCATTGATACATCATTCTTCATGTTTGTACATTGACAAAACTGATCATTTTTTATACACTGAAATCAAATAATTCAGGAAGAACTTAAAATGATAGGTAGTATCCTATCACATCCATAGAGAAATATAATATAGAAAGGAAAATCAGATGAAAGCAACCGTTTTATTATTCAATATAAACGAAAAAGTTCGATTAAGAACAATCGCCAGCACCCTGCTGCCACTTGGATTTCAAGTCAAAAAAGTAAATCGAGAAGACTATTTGCAGTCTATTGGTTATCTTGCCGGAAGCAAGTCAATTAATTCAATTGAGGGTATTTATGACGGCTCCGAACTTGAGGATGAGATGATTGTAATGGCTGGTATGGGGAGTCATGATATCGACCGGCTAATCATGGCCTTTCGAAAAGCCAAATTAACACCTGTGAATTATAAAGCCATGCTGACTGAAACAAATCAATACTGGGATGTACTCCAGCTTTATAAGGAATTAGAAAAAGAACATGAAGCCATGAAAAAGTCCATCGATTAAATGTAAGCGCCTAATTTAAGGGTGGCTTTCAATCAATGTCATTTATTATTATAATTGTTATCAGGAAATGCGAGCATTTTACTCCAATACACTTGTGAGAATGCAAGCATTTTACTCTATTTTGGAGGCTAACAATTATGAAATCAAAACGATTTTCTACTGATGAGCAATTCCGGCTCATCATGGAGTGCCGTCAGAGCGGTCTCTCCGACTATCAATGGTGCAAAGTGAATGATATTAATCCGAGCACCTTTTATAACTGGATAAATCGAAATCGTAAGCGCGGAATTACACTCCCTATGTCATCTGATCAAGTCAAAAAAATATCAGCTCCTTTGCAGGAAGTGGTCAAGATTGATTTAGTGCCGGATTTAGCGTCAGTACCGGCTCCTATGCAAGTAGAACAAAACACTTGCATAGATTCGAATCTAGCAACTAGAGAGTTACCCGCTGTTGAAATTCTGATTGGCAATGCAACAATCCGCTTCTTTAACAGCACAGATAAAAGTTTGATCGAGGCTACTCTAGGATGTATTGGAGGTGTCATGGTATGCTAGGCGATATATCTGCAGCAACCAACATCTATATCATTACAGGCTATACCGATATGCGAAAGTCCTTGGATGGATTATGTGCTATTATTCTGGACCAGTTGAAAGCAGAACCGGATAGCAGCTCGATTTACCTGTTCTGTGGCAGACGGTGCGATCGCATCAAGGTATTACTTCGGGAGCCTGATGGAATGGTTCTTCTCTATAAACGACTTGATGTTGTTCAAGGCAAATATCGATGGCCAAGAAACAGCAAGGAGGCAAAAGCCATTACCTGGCAGCAATTCGACTGGCTTATGACGGGGCTTGAAATCGAGCAGCCAAAGGCGTTAAAAACTGCCTGAAACCCTTGATTTTACTAGCTTTTATGCTCGTTTTATGGTATACTATTTATAGTAAACTAAGGAGCAAAAAACGTGGCAAATAGTAGTAAGGATATCCAGCTGATCGAGCTTAAAGATATGATTTCACAATTAAATACTACGATTAAAGCTCTTACGGAAACACTGAATAAGCAGCATGCTGAAAATGATGATCTCAAGGCTGAGTTGGCTTGGTTTCGTCAGAAGTATTTTGGTGCTTCCAGTGAACGCCGTGTGGATGATGTCGCAGGTCAGTTGAACCTTTTTGACAATCTTCCAGAAGATGAGAAGCCAGTGGAACTGATCGAACCGGAAGTGGTTCCGGCTCAAAAGAAATCCCGCAAAAAGAAACCCACGTTAGCAGAACAATTCAAGGATATCCCTACCCGACAAGTGAAGGTAGATACACTGACCGAGGAAGAAAAAGCATGCCCTATCTGCGGGACTCAAATGGTTCCGATCGGAACGGAATTAATCCGCAGTGAAATCGTTTATACTCCTCCAAAACTGGAGCGTGTGGAATACATGGCAACCACGTATTCATGCCCAGAGTGTAAGGAAACGGAGGAAACACCATTTGTAAAGGATAATGGAACGCCTGCCTTGATTCCCGGAAGTTATGTTTCAGAATCCCTGCTGGCATATATCGTTTATCGGAAGTATGGAATGTACATTCCTCTTTATCGCCAGGAACAGGACTTCCTCCAGATGAATGCTCCAATCGGGCGGACATCTATGGCTCACTGGATTATTACAGCTGGTATTGAATATATGAAACCGCTGTATGATTACTTCCATCGGGAGCTGCTAAAACGCAGATTCCTTATGATGGACGAGACACCAATCCAGGTATTGAAAGAAGAAGACCGAAGGGCGCAGACCAAATCCTATTTATGGGTTATCCGAACCGGTGAAGATGGATTAAATCCGATCATCCTCTATAATTACACTCCTACGAGATCGGGAGAAAACGCCAAACAGTTCCTAAAAGGAATTGAACCCGGCTTTTATCTGATGGCAGATGCATACCAGGGTTACAACAAAGTGAATGAAACCAAGCGTTGTTGCTGCTTTGCACACATCAGGAGATACCTGCTGGAGGCAATCCCGAAAGGCCATGAGAAGGATTATACTCATCCGGCAGTGCAGGGAGTCTTGTATTGCAATAAGCTGTTCGAGTATGAGCGAATTTATAAAGAAAAAGGGCTCTCATACAAACAGATCGGAAATCGTCGTCTCAAAGACCAGAAACCAGTCGTTGAGGGCTTCTTGGCGTGGGTAAACCAAGTCACCCCCGGAGATAATGCCAAACTGAAGAAAGCAATCACATATATCAAAAACCGCCATGACTTTCTTATGATCTATCTGGAAGATGGCAGGTGCAGTCTTTCGAACAACCTGAGCGAAAATGCAATCCGTCCGGTAACTGTTGGGCGAAAAAACTGGCTTTTTTCAGATACTCCGGAAGGAGCAACTGCTAATTCTCTCTACCTCACTATTATTGAAATGGCAAAGGTATATGAATTAAACCTGTATGAATATCTGAAATTCTTGCTAGAGAAACGTCCCAGCAAGGATATGTCAGATAATCAATTAGCAAAACTTGCACCTTGGGATGAAACAATCCAAGAACTTTGTAATAACAAAATGGAGTAAAATGCTCGCATTCCGGAAGCCTAGCAATAGGATCCGGATTTGTTTTAGGTATACCCTGAAACTATGCGCTTAC
>JBASOB010000224.1:0-13398 GCA_049657865.1 Mobilitalea sp. | reverse complement strand
GTATAGAAGGCTAGAATCGGTGCCAGTTTCTCGTTCGAATAAGGATGACCTCTTCCTACTCCGTCTTCGTGTGCAACCAGTACCCTTGCGTAATCTGGAACCTGAATTTCTGCCAAATCTGCAATTACCTGTACACTTTTTCCTACAATCATCGGATTCATGGTACCATTTGCTCGAAGAATGAAATCTCCTAGTTTCTTGCGTTCCAGTTCATTTAAGAAATATGCTCCCTGCCTCTCCATTTCCTTCTGAACATCTCCTGCCATATTTTCGTCGCAGATTACCGATTGTTCAGAGGCACAGATTGTTCCATTGTCAAAAGTCTTGGAATCCATAATGCATTTTACTGCTGTTTCTAGATTCGCCGTCTTCTCAATATAGGCCGGTCCGTTTCCAGGACCAACACCGATTGCAGGTGTTCCGGAAGAATATGCTGCACGAACCATTGCAGATCCTCCCGTCGCAAGTATCATGGAAATGTCGGAATGTTTCATCAAGTTTTCTGTAGCCTGCATGGTTGGAATGGTAATACAGCTTACCAGATTCTCATCACCACCAGCCTCTGCAATCGCCTGACGAATCACTTTTACGGTTTCAATAATACAACTTAGTGCACTCGGATGCGGAGAAAATACAATTGCATTGCCCGCTTTAATTGCAATCTCAGCCTTATAAAGTGTAGTGGAGGTTGGATTAGTAGAGGGAATAATTCCTGCTATGACCCCAACCGGAATGGCATAGGAACGTACCTGTTTCTCTTCATCCCATGCAATTTCACCTATCGTATTCATATCTTTAATATGCTCGTATACACCACGGCTGGCAAATACATTTTTAATGATTTTATCAGCTACAAGACCAAACCCGGTTTCTTCACAAGCCAATTCAGCCAGACGCTTCGCATTCCGCACTCCTGCATATGCAATTGATCTTACAATTTGGTCAACTTCTTTCTGGTTTTTATTACCAAGTTCCAATTGTGCTGTTTTGGCTTTATCCACCAATTCCCGAACTTCCTGCACTGATAAAAGATCCTTATCATATAACTGCATTCAGCTACCTCTCTTGTTCTATGAATTTACTGATTGACTCAATTAGTTCATGTTTTGATGCAAAGCGTATTTGCTTTCTGGTCATATTGGTAATACCGAGATCACGTGCAAGACTACGTAAGCGTTCCACCGTCATTCCCTGTAACATATCCGGCCTAATCTGCTTGCGATCGCTTTCACTTAAATGTGTTGTTCCAGTCTTATTTACCTTTGTCTTATTCACTGGTTTTGTTGTTTTCGCATTACCAGAATTAACAACTGATACTTTTTCCTTAACTTCCTGCTGCTGATTATTTTCAGTCAGACCTATCTTTTCGGCAGCTGGATTACTATTCTCCTGTTGATTTTGTGCTTTGGATATCGCGGGGGTCGATACGATTCCAGAAGGACGAAGGGGAATGATTTTTTCAATTTCCTGTGAAGGTCTTGGTATCACATGAACTGAAATTACTTTTCCTATTCGCTCTGCGGCTGTTTTTGAAGCATCCATTGCAGCTTTTACAGCTCCCACTTCTCCTGTTATTAATACCGTTACCAGTCCACCACGTACCAAAGTCGTATCAACCAGACTTACATTAGCTGCTTTTAGTGCGCTATCCAAAGCTTCTATTGCAACCACATAACCATACACTTCTATCATTCCAAGCGCCTTCATTGCATACCTCCATTCATCTTTTTTCAAAGATGGCATCATGTGGATATCCTAATTATATCCTTGGATTGTCTGCAACAAATTCGATTGCTGCTGCAAAAGCATCACAAGCTGATTTGCAGGCTGACTGACTTCCAGTAAGTAATGCACCACCAAAGTTAGTCTCAGATGGAGGAGCATATAATACGCACATCTTTACATCAGCTGCTTTCAGTGCTGCATCTACGCCATACATTGCTTCGAGTGGCGGAGCAATAAGATAAGCAAGAGCTTCCCCTTCATCAATTTCGGCACCCTTCGAAAGATAGGATCCGGTGCGGGAAATACAATGTGCATAATAAACGATGGTATCATCTTCGTTTGCAGAGATAAAATATGCCTCATTCTCAATTGTATTAACGCAGGCTTCCAGTCCGCTCTTAACCTCAGCTGGATTCGGGCCTGCTAATATACCTATGATTTCACCTGCAAGCTTTGTATTGGCATTCGCTGCACCACCATAAAAGCTCTTCGCATATACTACTTTTACATCCGCTGCTTTTGTTGCTTCATCTAAAGCAGTATAAGTGACATCATCACAATCTGATGTGATTAAAGCTAATGATTTTTGGCCAGGCTCAAGATTCAATGCTTTTGCCAAATCTGCGCTTACATTTGGAATAATCTTAGTTGCAAGGACACTTGCTTTTACTGGATCTCGTTTCATTAATTCATCCTCCTATTTTTATAATTTCAGATCGGTTCCGCTGGCTTTATGCTCCAAAATCGTTTTAATAATTCCTGAAATATGTGCTCCAGCTTCTGCCGGAATCGTGCCTTCTCTGTGGATATTGGATACTACGGTTCGTCTGGCTTCCGGCATCCCTACCGTACCTTTATAAGCGATGTAAGCTGACATGGATTCCGCTGTAATAAGTCCTGGCCTCTCTCCAATTAAAACACAGGTAACCGTTGCTCCAGTTAATTCAGAAACATGATCCATTGCACCTACGCGTCCATATTTACAGAAGAAGGTAGTTCCTGCATCTATGCCATTACTCTTAAGTCCCTGTAGAATAGCAGGCAGAACATCTGCAACATTTGCTGCTACTGCAGCTGAACTAAGTCCGTCAGAAACATAAATCTGAACGGTTGGGTTCTTCTTACATTTTTCTAATACAGTCTTGACAGCCTCATCATTTAATATTCTTCCAAGGTCTGGACGAGTCAAATAAATATCTTTTGAATCACACTTTGTCTGAACTGTAAAGAATCCCATTTTTTCAATGAACTCCTGATCTACATCTGAGAATACTGCATCCTGTGCTGCAGAATGAGCAGCTCTGAACTGCAGGCAGGGATCTGTTTTATAACGCGCACCTGCTTTTCCTATTCCTAAGCGACATGGTGCATATTGTTTCAAATCATAAAATGCGTCTCTGTTTACGGGGTTCTCTACAAGATACTGCTTTCTGATATCCGTCTCTGTAACATCCGGTATATATCCATTTTCAACGACTGTATTTGTGCTCATGATATCACGTGTTGCTTTCGCGATTTCAGATGCATTGCTATCCGATAAATTCATTTCCTTTAGTACCTGCTCTATGATATTTCTTAAATCCTTTTCATTTACCATTCCTTACACCTCCTCTCTATTTTTTAAGGAATACGGATGCATCCCCTGCTAATGGCGTTAATATGCCGTTTTCTGAAAATCCCATTTTTTCAAGCCATTGATCAAATTCTTTAATCGGACGTAATCCAAACGTCTCTCGCAAGGCTGCTGCCTCATGATAACCAGTACACTGATACATAAGCATACAGTCATCGCCTTGAGGTACACCCATAATATAATTGCATCCTGCTGCAACCAATAAAGTTGACAGATTATCAACATCATTTTGGTCTGCTTTCATATGGTTGGTATAACATGCATCGCATCCCATTGGAATTCCTGTAAGTTTTCCCATAAAATGATCTTCTAATCCTGCACGGATGATTTGTTTTGAATCATATAAATATTCTGGTCCAATAAAGCCAACTACGGTATTAACCAAAAATGGCTGGAATCTTTTAGCGAAACCATAGCAGCGTGCCTCCATTGTTACCTGATCCCATCCATTATGAGATTCCGAAGATAATTCTGATCCCTGCCCGGTTTCAAAGTACATTACATTCGGACCTGTGCTGGTTCCCCTCTTGAGCATCAGTTCACGCCCTTCTTTTAACATCTGAGCGGTAAGACCAAAAGCCTCATTCCCTTTTTGCGAACCGGCAATGGATTGGAACATTAAATCTACCGGAGCATTAAACTTATCAATTGCTTCCATCTGGGTTGTCACATGTGCCAATACACTGATTTGCGTCGGAATTTGCCATTGATTCTTAAATTCATCAAATTTCTTTAAAATACGTGAAACGTTCTCTACGGTATCATCCACCGGATTTAATCCTAACACTCCATCACCGCAGCCAAGACTAAAGCCTTCCATTACCGATGCCATGATTCCTTTTAAATCATCGGTAGTATGATTCGGCTGAAGCCTGGAAGAAAAAGTACCAGGAAGACCAATCGTAGTATTGCAGTGTGCGGTTACTCTGATTTTTTTAGCAGCATATACCAAATCGAGATTGCCCATTAATTTACATACCGCTGCTACGATTTCACTTGTAATTCCGCGCGATGCACGGCGAATCATGGAACCATCGGTACGGGTATCCAGAATCCATTCACGGAATTCTGCAACCGTCTTATTCTTCAGTTCATTGTAAATCGCCTCATTCACATCATCTTGAATGATTCTAGTAACCTCATCCTCTTCATAGGGTACAGCGGGATTATTTCTCAGTTCTTCCAGCGTGATATGAGACAGAACCACTTTTGCGGCAACTCTTTCCTCTGCTGATTGTGCGGCAATTCCTGCTAATTTGTCGCCAGATTTTTCTTCATTTGCCTTGGCCATAACTTCTCTGAGTGATTGAAACTCATACATATGACCAAATAGTTTGGTTTTGAGTATCAAATGATTTCCCTCCTTATTTTTTTTTATGAATTAAAAATCAGTGTCTTCGTTATTACCGGTACCACCCTGCCGTTCGCCATAGGTTCTCCTATGTCAATATAATCTCCTTCCTGTGCATGAATTCCATCGATACAAATCACGCTCTTTTTTCGTTCAAGAAGCACATTCAGTGCATTCCCAAGAACTTTTCCAATGTCATTTTCTACAACCAGTACCAAAGAATGTTCACTTTGAATAATTTCATATGCCCCTTTAATGATTGCCTCCGCAAGTTTCTGTACGTCTAAAAAGCTTGTATGATAATTTCCTGTCAGGGAAATTGCCACCTGTTCAAGTTTACCTTCCGAATAATACAATGGAATCCGGTTAGATATCGTATTACTGACCACCTCTAGATTGTTTTCCTCCTCTTCATTAATCCGTATGACCGGTATGTTCTTAATCGGCAGCTTGTCTATCGCATATGCAATCGTGCTACCACTTACATTAGTGATATGTATTCCCGCACCTACAACAGTTGCTCGAATGGTTTCCAACACCGGATATATTTTAATCTTGTGAAATGCCTCATGTTCCAGAAGCATCTTTCCAAGAAGCATACCGATATCTCCATACTGAAACGCACCTTTGTCATCCGTCTCATGCATACAGTCTGCAACCCCTCCTGAAAAGGTAATCGCCTGAATATTAAGTCCCTCAGGCAGAGGATTCCCATTATTCGTATACATGCTGGCATGGCAGGAATCCTTGGAAAGAAGATTAACTGCCTGTGCCAATTGTTCCACCATAAGACTGCATATTCCAGTAAGCTTACTAATATCTGCGGGTTCTCCGACCTGAATATCGACTCCATTTTTCTTCGCCAGATCGTGTATCTTACTATAAATGTAAGTAATTTTGTGATTCTCTATTTTAATCAGCCTTCCTCCGATATCAAGGCAGGATACTCCTTCTAACTTGCCATTATGATATACCGCTATATTACTGGTTCCTCCACCGACATCAATATTTGCAATTGTGATTTTCTCTTCTTCCGAGATTTTGTCAGTTCCTGCTCCTTTCGCAGACAGAACCGATTCTAAATCCGGACCAGCTGTCGCAACAACAAATTCTCCGGCCATATCACTCAGCATTTTTAATACAAGATTCGCATTCTTCTTCCTTGCAGTATCACCCGTAATGATTACTGCTCCCGTTTTAAGCATCTCAGGTGTTATATTTGCCTTTTTATATTCATATTGAATGATCTTTTTTACCTCATCTACATCAATTTCCGTCTGAGATTTTAGTGGCGTAAAATATATGTCACTTCGATATATCACTTCTTTTTCCACAATACTGATACGAGGTACCGTATAGCTGCTTGCAAGATTATCTATGACCAGCCTGCAAAAGATCAATTGTGTTGTTGACGTACCGATATCAATCCCTACGCTTAAGATAATTTCTCTCATATACTTACTCCTTTATAACGCTCAGATGAAGTACTTTACCTGTCCTATAAATACAAAAATCCGGAGCATAGTATTCATAGGAATACTACATCTCCGGACTTCATCGTTCCAGTTTTCACGCCAATGTTACGTCACACCAGCGACATCAATTGTCTTATTCAAAAAATCGAAGATAACTGTGGTACCTTGTTTATTCGACTTTATCTTTAAATTTCCATGAAGTTTGTCTTCCACTAAGGAATGGACTATCTTGAGTCCAAGTCCCTCCTGCTTCACGTTCTTTACATCAAACCCACACCCGTTATCCCATATCCTTATCTTCGAATACAGGGATCCTTTACTTACTAAAATTCTTACCTCTCCGACATCTCTATCAATAAAGGCATATTTCAAACAATTCTGAAGCAGCTCATTAATGACTAGTGCCACCGAAGTCGCAATATCTGACTCCACTTCAAAGTCATCACCCTCTAAAATAACATCAATGTTGTACTGCGGTCGAAAGAAATACCGCGTTACATTGTTCTTGATATTCAGGATAACTTCTCCTATTTTCACATAATCAATGCCGCTTTGTGCCAACAGCTGATGCGTCACAGCAATCGACAAAATACGGTTCATCGTCTCTTCTAAGACTGTTTTTGTCTCATCTTTGTCTGTTCTTCTTATCTGAAGACGCAGCAGCGAGGCAATGGTCTGAAGATTATTTTTCACTCTGTGATGCATTTCCTTAATTGCTACTGATTTAAGGATCAATTCCTTTTCCTGTCTACGTATCCATGTCATATCGCGGATAATAACTGCAAATGCCACATCATTTCTTCCAAGATATACATTACTTATGCTAAGCGTATATTTACCGACTACTGTCTCCGTAAAAGTATTCGCACGGTTCCCTGTGATCTGTTTTTCACTAACTTGCTCCGATTTAATCAAGCAGAAATTCTCATAGGACTGACCTAACACGTCTTCAATATATCCAAGATTTTTATACAAATCCTGTGCAATCGAATTGCGAAAAGTAACAATTCCATTATGATTAATCATAAGCAGTGCTTCTTCAATACATTCCGTCAGCCAGCTGTTTTCATTCCCCATATGCGTTAGGACATCCGCAATCGTCTTATAGCTCTGTTCCGACAAATGAAGTCGCTCGCCAATGGCATACTGTTCATCCATGCGTTTTTCGCGTATCAAAGTTCCGATCAGCCTTGCCCCGTTCTTGATTGGTTCCACGGACTGTATCACATATGTATTCTCCTGCGTCAACCCTTTCATATGCTTCGTTGGAATTCCAAGCCTCATTGTTCTTGCGACCGCCGGCTCATTCTCCTTTTTGGCCAGCATACCAACTACGCTATTTTTATAGGAAGAGGGAACACCATTCGGTTTTGCTTCTGCAACTACGACAGAATCACCATTATCAGCAGGACAATCGATAAACACATCCGCATCCTCTAGATTTGCCAGCGACTGAAGTACACTTGCCATCATTCGGATACTGCCGATTTCCTCCTCAGCCAGGTCCGTATATTGTTTACAGAGTTCATAGATTATGTCCATATTCGCTTATTCTCCTGCCTTGATTAATATGATCTCAGCGACTCTTTTCATGGAGATTTCTTTTTTCTTGCTGATATTTCTAATATAATCATAGGCATCCTGCTCACTGAGATTGTTCTGGCTCATGATAAGTCCTTTTGCTTTTTCGACCGTTTTACGGCTTTCCAGGCGATTTGAAACCTCTTCAAAATTATGTTTGAGTTCTTTCATCTCCCTGCTTCGTGCAATCGCAAGCTCAATACTTGGAATTAAGGATTTCTCATCAATCGGCTTTACAAGATAGCCTCCTACCCCACTTTTTTTGGCTCCTTCTATAAATTCCTTCTCATTGTAAGCAGTTAGCAGAATAACTGTCTCTGCAAGACCTTCATCATGAATGATCTTCGCTGCCGATATGCCATCTAGCAATGGCATTTTAATATCTAACAGAACTAAATCCGGATTATTCTTACGACATAATTCAATTGCATCGAATCCGTCACCCGCCTCACCCAGTACGTTACAGCCCTTCCCTTCCAACATCTCTTTCAAATCCATTCTAGTAATCGGTTCATCGTCAATAACAACAACACTGATTCCTTTCTTTGTCATCTTTACCCCCTACCGTTCTAACAGATAATTCTGTTATTCCACTATAAAGTAACAGTCTAGAAGAATTCTCTTATGTCGATACGTCCCATATGCTGCATTGAACAGTATCTCATTCTTGTTCCTTCTTCTCTAAGAAATTCAAGTATGTAATTACTTCGTCAAATCCAGTCCCCATTATGTTACTAATGACAAACACTTTTTCCGCTCCTGCCATTTCTAAAAAATGAACAGCATCTGCCACCTGTTCTCTTGTTGCAATATCCTCTTTGGTTACCAATCCAATTGACGGTTTTGCAAATGAGCTGGTATACGCAGGAGGAAACATGGTACCATCCTCTGTAGCATCCTGTACTAAAACAATAACATCTGCATCTACGGAGGCTACTGATAATGCACCGCGCATTCTACCTCGTTCAAGGTATTCACCCGGTGTATCAATCATATTTCCATTTAGAATCTGAATCGTCTGCGTTTTTCGATAAATCAAATCCTCCTTGCTGATTCGCTGGCAGAAGGTTGTCTTTCCAGCTGTTGAACGGCCGATCAGTATGATTGTTTTACAATTATTCATGTATTCTATCTATCCTCATCTTATGTTTTTGTAATCGTTGTTGGGGTAAATCCCATCATAGTGCATAATATATATATTACATCATGCAGTGCTGCTTCCACTGCCGAGACATCACCTGTTATTACCAGCGATCCGCTAAAACGATCTACGAATCCGATGGTGACATCTGCCGCTTTACTTGCTACATCGGCAGCAATAATTGCTCCTTCTGAAGGTGTGATGGTGAAGATTCCAATTGCTCCTTCTCCATTCACTAAGCCCATCTTGCTATACAAAGATGGTACCGGATTCGCAATGATATGTGCCAAAGTAACCTGCTTACCGGGAACAAATTCCTGTACTATTCGTTTTTTCTCATCTAATTCTATCAATCAGCAACCACCCCCTATTATTTTGCACAAATAGCCCCTTGAATGTACAAGGAGCTACCATCACTCGTTTAATAGAAAAGCACTATCGTCGCACTTATCTGAATATTCAATTTATAACCACTTTCAGATTAACATGCTCAAGCATATTTGTCAATTGTTATAATTTAATCTCAATAATCAACTTTTTATTATGACATTTGTCTATATATTGCTACCTTTTTCTTCCTTTCTCTAGTGCCTCTTTGGTAGCAAATCCAATTTTTGTCCCATCTTCTCCCATATCCTGACCCCATTCAAGCAAATCCCAGTAAAGTAATACTGCTAGTCTGGTTTTCGCATCGTATTTACCATTGACCACTAGTGGAGTGATATTTGCAATGGTAGGAAGAACCATGTTTAATTTCTCTTGCGCCCATTTAATATCTTCTTTGGAAGACCTCGGTGTAATTTTTCCTTTTGGTATTGTATCCGGCACCTTATTCTCTGGAATATATTTCATCTGCGCATATTCACAAAAACCTTTCCATATGTTGACTGCGGATTCTTTTAGAGCACTTTCCTCAACGATAAACTCTGTTGCATCATGTAAATTATCCAAATAGGCTAATTCTATGAAAACAGCACCCTTCACATCCATGATATTGCAATTACACATGGCAAGAGACTGTTGATGAATTTCTCTGTTCGCTGACTTTCTACCCTGAGAAAGATATTTCAGTATAGAATTTGCAAGTAGTTCTGACTGTCCCATAAATTTATCATGAACATAGATTCCGATATCTTCTGCATCATTCAGGGCTATTATGTCACTAAAGACCTTATAGTGAAGAGAAATCACATAATCACAATGAACTCTTACAATCGCCCTTTGCCGGTCAATCAAAGAAATATTTTTATAATCAAGTGAGTTATCATTGCTCCATCCTGTTTGATACACATCGACATTACATCGTTCCATTTCTTTACTTAGATATCTTGCAACTCCGACATTTATAGCATGTTCTCGTTCCTGTTCCTCCTTATTGAACACTCTTGTTTCACTTTTATCTGTCTCGATATCATGTAATAATGAGGGTTTTTTCTTACCGGCGATTTCTGGATCAAAGCCCACGTCAATACATATTCTCATCAAATCCATCTCCTTTTTTGCTGAACGATTCTCCAATTCATCTCCTGATTATTTCCAATCAGAATTCCTTTGGAAATTGTAGCAGCTTGCTCACTTATCATAAATCAAACATATATCAATGAATCATGGGAATATATAGGTAATTGGTAGGGTGGGATATCCAATTATGATAATCCGAGATAATAAAAAAATGCTCGAATATCCTTCTTAGGGATCTCAAGCATTTTATTTATTCTTACAAATTATAGCATGATACTGCTTTCGGGAATCTTAAACACCTGAAAGAATAAGGAAGGAGTATCATTTTGGCGCATTTTATAGATTTTCTACATGAAGATGTTCCTTCTTCAATCTGCTATAAATTTTCACCAAGTTCTTTAAATAATTCAGATAACTTCAAGCAATTCTCTTTATTAAGAGGTACCAAGTCGATTCCTTCGCAGGAATCTGTGATTGTTAATTCGTTATCGTCCACTTCAAGGAAAAATGCTCCTGTTTTTCTGATTGTATCATCATATCTGTCTAAAATCTCAATTATCTTCTCTTCGTTAATTTTCATAATAATACCCATGCCTTTCTGCCTGCTTACAAACTTTGCTGTATGCACAAATTTGCGTGTGAAAGAGTCCTCTATCACATGAACCAACATGATGATGTTACCATATAAGGCAAAGCATGTAAACTCCTTTTTGTAACAGATTTTTGTAAGTACTATTAATCTAATGATACTTTTGTTATGTACTCAACCTATAACCAATTATTTATCTTATTATGTTTTTCACTGCAATTAAACTTAACAATCCGATGCTCCCTTCAAATATAGAAGAGACTACCTCCGTTTAAGACTATGATAATATACCTGATATTATTTGATGCAAAGAAAAAACTACAGACACTGATAGCCTGTAGTTTTAAATTATTTATTTTTATCTATTTTCCATTTTAACATAGTCATGTTCCGGTGATATGCTCTTATAAGCAGGACGGATTATTTTATCATTATTAATCAATTCTTCCATACGATGAGCACTCCAGCCAACGATTCTGGCGATTGCAAAAATAGGAGTATATAATTCATGAGGGATATCTAACATGCTATAAACAAAGCCGCTGTAGAAATCGACATTAGCGCTTACTCCTTTGTATATGTGCTTTTTCTCAGCTATCACTTGTGGTGCCAATTTTTCAATCATAGAATAAAGCAAGAAATCATCTGCACGGTCCTTTTCACCTGCAAGCTTCTCAACAAACACTTTAAACACCTGGGCTCTCGGATCGGATATGGAATAAACTGCATGCCCCATGCCATATATAAGTCCTTGCTTGTCAAATGCCTTTTTATCCACTATGTTTTCTAAATATTGTTTCACTTCTTCTTTATCGGAAATATCTTTGACTTCATTTTTAAGATCATTCATCATCTCCATCACTTTAATATTGGCACCGCCATGTTTCGGTCCTTTAAGTGAAGATAGCGCAGCTGCCACTACCGAATAGGTGTCAGAACCAGCAGAAGTCACTACTCTTGTGGTAAACGATGAATTATTACCACCACCATGCTCCATATGCAAAACCAAAGCAATATCAAGTACCTTTGCTTCCAGCTCTGTATACATTTTATCTGGTCTTAACATTCTTAAGATGTTTTCAGCTGTAGACAGTTGATCGTCCGGCTGATGAATATAGAAACTATTTCCACACTCATAATGATTATAAGCGTGATACCCGTATACAGAAAGCATTGGGAAGACGCTGATTAACTTAAGGCTCTGTCTGAGTACATTTTCTATATCAAGATTTGAGACTTCATCATCATAGGATGCTAAGGTAAGTATACTCTTTGTAAGTGAATTCATGATATCCTTACTTGGCGCCTTCATGATGACATCTCTGTTAAAATTTGTTGGCAGTGTTCTATTTGAAAATAAGTTTTTCTTAAATTCCTCTAATTCTTCGCTATTTGGCAAGTTCCCAAACAACAGCAAATAAGTTGCTTCTTCAAAACCAAATCTGTCACTTTCAACAATTCCATCGATCAAATCCGTGATGTTATAGCCACGGTATAGTAACATGCCTTCACAGGGTACACTTTTTCCATCTACTTCTTCTTGTGATTTAATCAGAGAGATATTCGTAAGTCCTGCTAAAACTCCCTTGCCACTGGTGTCTCTTAGGCCTCTTTTTACATCATATTTATCAAATAAATCATTATCAATTCTTGTATTTTTTCTACATTCGTCACCATATTTGATTAAGTAGTCAGAATATTTTTCATTTTTTACCTTTTCCATGCAGTTCTCCTTGATTTCTATTTTGCCAGATGTTCCCTAGTATGCTACAAAAGCTATAGTAAAAAATTCTTATTATAATTATCGTTTATTTTCTTTCAGTAATTCATTATTAATATTTCGCACTATTTTCTTAGATACATTAAAAATAATTTTCTTTTCTTCATCTGATACACCGGAATAGATTACTTGAGATAGATTTCTTCTAAGTTCCTTGATCTCGTTAATGACGGTCAGTGATTCTTCTTTTAATTGTAAATGAATGCACCTTCTATCCTCTTCATCCGGTTTTCCTCTCAAATATCCTCTTTGCACCAAATCTTCAATTGCTTTAGAAATATGGGCTTTCGAGAAAAAACTATATTCTGCAATATCTTTCGCTGTATCGTGTGGTGTGCTTTGCAAAAATATTAAAATTTCTATTTCTATTCTATGCAGTCCATATTTTTCGGTAATTCTATTATATTTTTTTTCATATACCTTTTTAAATTGCTGACCGCTAATTAATAGCTCAAAATCATTAATCATCTCTACTGCTCTCCTATAAATTAGTTCTGTAATGAACTGTTCACTATTGAACTATTATAACACATGGTTTGATTAAGTCAAGCATCCCCCTTGAAATCAAAAATGCTTAAGATTCCATTGTATTGGTAATCTTAAGCATTTTATTTTAATAATGGAGATGACGGGAGTCGAACCCGTGTCCAAAACCCCTCAAC
>JBASOB010000223.1:0-20325 GCA_049657865.1 Mobilitalea sp. | reverse complement strand
GTGACTATCTGGTATGACCAGAAAATCAAGACGGAAATCTACTTGATATAGATTTATATCTTAATACAGGAAAGAAAACCAAATAAGAAAAGTAACTGTAGAGGCACTGACCAGTTATGATGTAATTATTTAAAATCCCCTAATTGATAAACGTACAACAAAAGGAGACAAAAGAATGGATAAATTCAGGGTTTTAGAGATTAAAAGAAGTATTTTTGACGACAATGACAAACAGGCTGATTTGCTTCGGGAGGAATTAAAGCAGGAAAAAACTTTTCTTCTGAATTTAATGTCCTCACCAGGTTCGGGTAAAACAACGACCCTGACCAAGACAATCAATGCATTAAAGGAAGAGATGAAGATCGGTGTAATGGAAGCTGATATTGATTCCGATGTGGATGCCACTACAATACTAAAAACAGGAGTTAAGGTAATACAGCTGCATACAGGCGGTATGTGCCATCTCGATGCGGATATGACAAAACAAGGATTAGAAGGACTAGGAACGGAAGATATCGACTTGGCGATCTTAGAAAACGTAGGGAATCTTGTCTGTCCGGCAGAGTTTGATACGGGAGCATCGAAGAGCGCAATGATACTAAGTGTTCCTGAAGGCGATGACAAACCGCTTAAATATCCTTTGATGTTTTCCATCGTTGATGTGTTATTAATCAATAAAATTGATGTGATGCAATATTTTGATTTTGATTTACAAGTATGTATCGAACGAGTTAAAAAGTTAAATCCTAATATTAAGATTATTCCGATATCAGCACGAACAGGTGAAGGCATCGATGAATTTGCAGAGTGGATACGTATACAGGTTAAGGAATGGAATAACAAATAATAATATAAATTCAACAACGGAGGATTACCATGGCAGTGAAAGAAAAAGTATTAGACCTCGCAAACCATATCAGCGGGAAAAAACGTGGCGCAAAGAACGAAATCACATCAAAGGATCCGGAATATATGATTTTGGAGCCGGTTGTTTCTGATGAAATGGCGGAAGTTGTACTTTGCATGGAGAGAGGCAAAAAAGTAACGGCAGCAGAGATTGCACCTGTATGTGGTAAATCAGTAGAAGTAACAGAGAAGCATTTATGGGATCTTGCAGTTGCTGGCGTCTGTTTTGTCAACGTAATTAACGGGATTGACACCTATTGGTTTGAAACATGGGTTCCGGGTATTATGGAAATGATGACAAACAATAAGGAAAATGTTAAAAAATATCCACAGATTGCAGAAGCTTTTGAAGCTTATGGAAGGGTAAGAGGTCCGAAAACGACTGGAGCTTTCCCGGTTGGCGTAGGATTAATGCGTGTAATACCAATCGAAAAGGCAATTGATGGAGAGACAAAAAGAGCATCTTATGAGGAAGTATCCAAATATCTGAATGATAACACCCTTTTCTCTGTAGCAGATTGCTCCTGCCGTACAGCAAGAGAAGCAATGGGAGAAGGCTGCGGTCATTTGAAGGAGGATATGTGTATTCAGATGGGTCATGCGGCTGAATATTATATCCGTACTGGCAGAGGCCATGAAATCACACGCACGGAAGCATTTGAAATCATTAGAAAAGCGGAAGAAAATGGTTTGATGCATCAGATACCGAATCTGGACGGTTCCGGAAAAACGCATGCAATCTGTAACTGCTGCGGTTGCTCCTGTCTCGCATTAAGAACGGCATCGATGTTTAAAAATGTTGATATGGTACGTTCTAACTATGTATCACAGGTGGATAAGGATAAATGTGTTGCTTGTGGTGAATGTGTTGAGACCTGTCCGGTAAACGCACTTCAACTGGGACAGAAATTATGTGCAGTCACGCCACTTCCAGTGAAAAAGTTAGAAACTCCTCGTGATATGGAATGGGGTCCTGAAAAATGGAACGCAGACTATCGTACGAACCGTAAAGATGTTGTTGACTCGGGAACCAGCCCATGTAAAACGGAATGTCCTGCACATATCGCTATCCAGGGATATATTAAGCTGGCTTCCCAGGAAAAATATACAGAAGCACTGGAACTGATCAAACGTGAAAATCCATTTCCTGCCGTATGCGGACGAATCTGTCCGAGAAAATGCGAATCTGCCTGCACCAGAGGAGATATTGATTCTCCTGTTGCTATCGATGAAATTAAAAAATTCATCGCAGAGCAGGATCTGAATAAGAATCGTCGTTATGTGCCGAAAAAGAGACATGAATATGGTAAAAAAATAGCAGTGATCGGTGCCGGTCCGGCAGGTCTTGCCTGTGCATTCTACTTAAGCATCGATGGTTATAAAGTGACCGTATTCGAAAAGCAAAAAGTACTTGGTGGCATGCTGACGCTAGGCATCCCGGCATTTCGACTTGATAAAGATGTAGTAAATGCAGAAATTGAGATCTTGAAGGAACTCGGAGTTGAATTTAAGACAGGTGTCGAAGTTGGTAAAGATATCAGCCTGAAGGATTTGAGAACTCAGGGGTATGAAGCATTTTATCTTGCTATCGGAGCACAACTCGGAAGAAAGCTCGGCATTGAAGGCGAAAACGCAGAGGGCGTAATCACCGGTATCGATTTCTTGCGTAATGTAAACCTGGGCGAAGACAATAAATTAAAGGGCAGAACAATCGTAATCGGCGGCGGTAATGTTGCAATCGATGTAGCAAGAACAGCAGTAAGATCGGGTGCCTCCCAGGTATCTATGTTCTGCTTAGAAAACCGTGAAACAATGCCTGCTCTTGACGAAGAAATTGAAGAAGCGATGGCAGAAGATATCGGAATCAACAATTCCTGGGGTCCGAAACGTATCGTTACGGAAAATAATAAGGTAACTGGCGTGGAATTTAAAAAGTGCATTTCTACTATAGATGCGAGCGGCAGATTTAATCCGGTGTATGACGAAAGCAATACTATTATAGTGAATGCGGATATCGTATTACTTTCCATCGGACAAGCAATGGATTATGGCAGTCTGCTAGAAGGAAGCAAAGTGGAATTAAATCCTAATAAGACAGTGAAGGCTGATTTGTATACCTATCAAACAGCAGAAGCAGATGTATTCACTGGCGGAGATGTGCTTACCGGTCCTAAATTCGCTATTGATGCGATTGCAGCAGGTAAACAGGGAGCAATCTCTATTCATCGTTTTGTTCAGCCGGGACAGAGCTTAATCATTGGTCGTGATAGAAGAGACTACCATTCATTAGACAAAGAAAATATTGATTTGGAAGGATACGATCATATTCCAAGACAGAAAGCAAGCCATGTGGATGCAGTAAAATCTAAGGAGACTTTTAAAGATTTACGTACTACCTTTACCCTTGAGCAGGTGAAGAAGGAAACGGAGCGATGCCTTAGCTGCGGTGCTACAGTTGCAGATGAATATTTATGTGTAGGCTGCGGTTCTTGTACAACGAAATGTAAGTTTGATGCAATTACGCTTGTCAGAAAATATGATGGAGCAGGTGTTGCCTATGCAGATTTAAAACCTGTCGTTATTAAAACAATCCTTAAGCGTAAGGGTAAAATCGCAATCAGAAAAGCAGTGAATGTATTTAAAAAGAATTAGGCTATCGAAGAAGAAGATAAAGGGCGGTGAATCAAGATGCACGAAATAGGAGTATTATTTGAAGTTGTTAAAAGCGTCGAGAAATTAGCAAAGGAAAACGAAGTGACAAAGATTGCCACCTTAGTACTGCAGATTGGTGAATTGTCCTCCATGATTCCGAAATATATGGCTACGCTTTATCCTGCGGCAATTGAAGGTACTATATTAGAGGGCTCCAAACTTGAAATTGAGATCTTACCCGCGAATGCCATGTGTAAAGACTGCCGGAAAGTTTTTAACGTGATGGAGTATAAGGGTACTTGCCCGATATGCGGAGAAAAAAACATTGAGATATTAAGTGGAAAAGAATTCTTCATCAAGGAAATTGTCTGCTGCTAGAAAGTACCGTATCTTATTGAAACATGTAATGATATAAAATTTATTTGTAGTGAAGGAAGACTTCTTAAGGCATTGATATCGTATTTGATATCAATGAGAAAAGAAGCCTTCTTTTTTAGTTGAATAAAATAAAAGCAGGACGTTAACTGCAGTAGATGAGCAAATTATGCTATACTTTATTCCTATTATTGATAAAAGATAATAAGATAATAAATTATTATTTACCTATATTTACGTTAAAGATAGAACAACAGAGAATTTCCATTGTAGTCGGGTTTTGTTAAAGATAGAACAAGAGAGAAATTCATATAGTCTTGTTTGCTAAAAATAGAACAAGAGAAATTTATTTTGTAGTCTTTTTTTGCGTTAAGATACAACAAGAGAGATTAGTATATTTTAGGTTCGTATTGTTTGTGAATCGTAAGAACTGATGTTGGAATGTTTAGTTTTACGGATGGATCATAAGAGTTTATATTGCAGCCGAAGTGGAAAATAGGTATAATAATAAAAATTAGTAAAATATAGTTAATTATTCACTTTGATAATATGAACTGTAGAAGTAATTGCGGGAGAAGTAAGGATATCATTAATAGAAGGTTGAAACACTTTCGAGAAGGAGGAGTATATGAAGACAATTGGACTGATTGGGGGACTGAGCTGGGAAAGCACGGTTACTTATTATCAAATCATTAATGAAGTAATAAGAGAAGAATTAGGTGGGTTTCATTCAGCAAAATGTATTATTAACAGTGTTGATTTTGCTGAGATTGAAGAATGCCAGACTGCCGGCGAATGGGAGAAGAGCGGAGATATATTAGCGAAGGCGGCGGTAAGCCTTGAGAAAGCAGGTGCTGACTTTGTTCTGATTGGAGCAAATACGATGCATAAAGTAGCGGAGCAGATTCAGAAACAGATTACAATTCCAATCATACATATTGCTGAAGTAACAGCGGAAAAACTGTTGGAAAGCAAGATATCAAAAGTTGCGTTACTTGGTACTAGATATACGATGACTCAGGACTTCTATAAATCTAAATTAATTGAAAAAGGCATTGAGGTTTTGATCCCGGAGGAAGAGGGGATTCAGAAGGTGAATCATATTATATATAATGAACTTTGTCTGGGAATTATAAAGGAAGATTCAAAAAAAGAACTTCTTAATATAATTGAGGATTTATCAAAGAAGGGAGCACAGGGAGCGATTTTAGGGTGTACAGAGATAGGACTTCTGGTAAATCAAAAAGATACCACAGTTCCGTTGTTTGACACCGCCTTGATTCATGCTCAAAAAGCTGCTTATTATTCGATTGAGTAATAGGTGAAAGAAAAACATTTTCATAAGCAACTTTGGGCTTTCGGCCCAAAGTTTACTTTCAGTGAGAATGTCATGGATATTACGATGTTAAATCCATCCACCGTCCAAACCGATAATCTGGCCGGTCAGGTACTCGTTTTTTTGAGCTAGCTGATAGACTAGATCAGCAACTTCTTCTGCGCGTCCAAGACGGCCAGTCGGAATCTCATCGATGAGCTGCAGCAGTGCGTCGTCCTCAAGAAAACGATTCATCTCAGTATCGATCGCTCCGCAAGCTATAGCATTCACCTGAATATTACTTGGAGCAAGTTCTTTTGCAAGTGACTTGGTTAAGGCATTCATACCACCCTTTGAGGCAGAATATGCAACTTCACAGGAGGCTCCGACATTTCCCCAGACTGAGGAGATGTTGATGATTTTGCCAGTTTTATTATGAACCATATCAGGGATAGCAAGGGAACAACAATTATAAACAGCAGTTAAGTTGGTTGTAATCACACGGTTCCAATCATCCGGAGTCATGTCGGTAAATAAGCCGATATAAGCGATTCCGGCATTGTTGACAAGAACATCGATACTGCCAAACATTTTCTTGATCTGATCAAAGAGTTCTTTTGCCCTATCTATCCTTCCGATATCTCCAAGAAAAGCAAGACAGGAGACTTGATAGGTTTCAATTTCAGCCTTCGTCTTTAATAGGGCTTCTTCATCGTGTGCACAATTAATGACCACATGGTACCCCTTTTTGGCAAATTTCACGGCGATCGCTTTGCCGATTCCACGGGAAGAGCCAGTAACCAATACCGTTTTCTTGTTCATATCATCACCCATCTTTCCTGCATAGTTAATTCATCTATAATTATATCACAGGCAGTCCTTAGAATAAAGATGCGTTGATAAACAATATAAAATATGGTAATATGGAAAGAAGATGTGAGGTGAATTATTTGAAACAAAGGGTGGGAAAGATGTTTTTAAAAGGATTTGTAAAATCCTTTTTTATTGTGCTGATTCTTTTCGGAGTGGGAGCGCTTACTTATACAGTGGCAATGAATTTTTTTGGAACTTCAGATGATTACGTTGTTATCAAAACCGAAGAAGAAGCTAAATCTGAGCCTATTACGACAGCAAGCGTGGATGGAGTATCGAAAAACCTAATCTACTGTTATGACGACGACAGCGGAAAGATTACGAAAATCGTATTAGAAGTTTTTCACTGCGAGAACAGAAGAATGACTTATATTACAATCCCGCTTAGAACACAATATACCATGTCCAATATCTTATACCGCAAACTTGCATTGGTACAACCGGATATCCCGCAGGTGATAATGCTTTCCACTCTGTCAGAATATTTAAACAGTGATATTGTATATGATTACGGAGTTTTGATCATGGAAGATTTACTTGATATAGAAGTAAGCTATTATACGGCGATACCTATGAGCATTTATAAGACAATATTTGTGGAAGAGAATCAAGCATCAGAGGAAGGGGTGGACGATCTGCCCTTTGAAAGATTCTCTAACGATTATTTGAATTTCCTGAAGACGATGCAGACGCAAGAAGAGATAAGTACTTATATAGAAGAAGTATATCCGAATATCATATCAAATCTGACCGTGACGGATAAAATGAATTACTTAGAAAGCTATTGTAATACACCAATCGATAATATTTCCTTTGCGTTAATGGAAGGAGAAAATAAAAATAGTGCCTATATCATAGACAGAGCACTTGCGGCGAGACAGATAGCTGAGCTGACTTCAGCAAAAGAGTAGAACTGAGGATTCGTTTAATACGGCATTAGAAAACAAGATAGAAAATCAGAACAAAATATAGTAGGGGAGCGAGGCAAAAGGAGCTTGCGTGAAAGAGGACTCTTTCGCACACAGCTTTGTGCCTGCAGCCCAAAGTTTGCTAGCAGAGAGAAAGGCATGGTTATTAACATGAACAAAAGAAAAATTGAAAACAGAAACATACTAATGCTTAGAAAATATATGACAATCGTATTTGGAACATTTCTTATGGCGATGTCGGTTAATTTCATCTATGAGCCGATGGCAATGGTTACAGGAGGATTCTCTGGACTTGGAATTATCATAAAACACTGGACACGGTCGCTAATAGGCGGAGGACTGCCAATCTGGATGTTTACTATTTTATGCAATGCGCCTTTATTTCTGATATCTGCGAAGGTGATTGGCCGAAGATTTGCAATTTCCTCTCTATTTGGAACCGTATCTTTTATCATTGCGTTAATGATAGTTCCGGTATATGATTTCCAATTTGATGATTACTTGATGGCAGCAATATGTGGAGGAGTGATTGACGGAATCGGTATCGGTCTTATTTTTTCGGTACAGGCATCTACCGGAGGAACCGATTTATTGGCTTCGCTGATTCATCATTACAAACGCCATGTCTCTATTCCGCAGATACTTATTATTGTAGACAGTATTGTTGTGTTCGCCGGTGCTGTTGTCTTTGGACTCGGCAACGCATTATATGCTACCATATCCATCTTCATTATTACGAAAGTGTCGGATGGTATACTAGAAGGTTTGAAGTTTGCTAAGATGGCCTATATCATTTCAGATAATTATGCTGAAATCGCAGATGCTATTCTTGTGAAAATGGATCGCGGCGTGACCGGCCTGTCGGCTACCGGAATGTATTCAAACAGGGACAAGAAAATGCTATTTTGTGTCGTATCGAAAAAGGAAATTGTTCAAATAGTTGAAATTTCTAAAAAAATTGACCCGAATTCTTTCGTGATTGTTTCGGACGTCAGAGAAGTAATGGGAGAAGGCTTTATTGAATATAGACAGTAAAAAGTACAATTATTTCACTTATTATCGGTAAAAGTACTTATTTTATCTGTGAATATACAAATTATACAAAAGGGTAAAACCTATTTTGTTAAAATGGGATATAGTGTTAAAGATTTAAAAGGTGTATCATTGCAAATATAGAAACTATATAAAATACTAATTGTAGAATATTTGTAGGAGGATATAAAATGGCAAGTTTATCATTAAAGAATATTAGCAAACAATATCCTAACGGAGTAACTGCTGTAAAAGATTTTAATCTTGAAATAGCTGATAAAGAATTTATCATCTTCGTTGGACCATCTGGTTGCGGTAAATCAACAACTCTTCGTATGATCGCAGGACTTGAGGAGATTTCACAAGGAGAATTATGGATCGACGACAAGTTAGTTAATGATGTTGAACCTAAGGATAGAGATATTGCAATGGTTTTCCAGAACTATGCTTTGTATCCACATATGTCAGTTTATGATAATATGGCATTTGGATTGAAATTGAGAAAAGTTCCGAAAGATCAAATTGATAAATTCGTACATGAAGCTTCCAGAATCCTTGATATTGAGCATTTATTAGATCGTAAGCCAAAAGCTCTTTCCGGTGGACAGAGACAGCGTGTTGCTATGGGTCGTGCTATCGTTCGTAATCCTAAGGTATTCCTTATGGATGAGCCATTATCAAATCTTGATGCTAAGTTAAGAGTACAGATGCGTATCGAAATTGCTAAGTTACATGTAAGATTACAGACAACAATTGTCTATGTAACACATGATCAGACCGAAGCAATGACACTTGGTACTAGAATCGTTGTTATGAAAGATGGTTTTATTCAGCAAGTAGATACACCTCAGAACTTATATGACAGGCCAAAGAACTTATTCGTTGCTGGATTCATGGGATCACCTGCAATGAACTTCATTGAAGCAACTGTTGTTAAGAAAGGCAATGACGCTTATATTACATTTGGCGGCAATACCTTGAAACTTCCAGAAGGAAAAGGCAAGAAAGTTCTCGATGGCGGTTATGACGGTAAGAATGTTATGGTCGGTATTCGTCCAGAAGATATTCATGATGAAGAAATGTTCATCAGCAATTCTCCTGACAGTACACTTGATGCTACAGTCAGAGTATACGAATTATTAGGCGCTGAAGTATTCTTATACTTCACGATTGATGAGACTTGGGAAATCACAGCACGTGTTAATCCTCGTACAACAGCAAGACCTGATGACGTATGTAAGATTGCATTTGATATGTCTAAAATACATATATTTGATAAAGAAACAGAGCAAGTTGTTACAAACTAGTCTTAAGAATTCAAAGGGGAACACGAAAGTGTTCCCTTTTTTTATAAAAAAGCAGTAATTTGCACCAAAAGTAAATATTTATTAAAAATATATAAAAAAAGCTTGTATCTGTTACAGATGTTAAGGCAGAGAGGTATTTGAAACATTAGTTTATACAACGAACTATAACGGTACACCTTAAATTTGATAGAAATATACTAAAAATTTTATGCAAATTTTATAATTTTAGTTTACTTCTCACGAAATAAATGATAAAATAGCTTTTATACATGAAATCTTTATTGAAATATAATATAAAAGGGAGTGAAAACATGATTTCCAATCAAATTCTTCAAAGTACGATCGATGGATTAAAAGGAATCACACGCATTGACATTTGCGTTATGGATACAGAAGGTAAAGTGCTTGCTACAACAATAGAGAATGCGGAACAATATGAGAGTGCTGTATTGGCCTTTGTCGCATCTCCGGCTGATAGTCAGGCAATACAGGGATATCAATTTTTTAAAGTTTTCGATGAGCATCAATTAGAATATGTAATTCTAGCAAAAGGCGACAGTGAGGATGTGTTTATGATCGGTAAGATCGCATCCTTCCAGATACAGAACCTTTTAGTTGCATATAAAGAAAGATATGATAAGGATAACTTTATCAAGAATTTATTGCTGGATAATTTATTGCTCGTAGATATCTATAACCGTGCTAAGAAGCTTCATATTGATACAGAAGCAAGACGCGTGGTATATATAATCGAGACTAAGAATGAGAAAGATGCGAATGCATTAGAAACAGTACGCAGCTTATTCTCCGGTAAGACAAAGGATTTCATTACTGCTGTTGATGAGAAGAATATTATTCTTGTCAAAGAAGTAAAACAGACTGAAAATTATGAAGATTTAAACAGAACCGCAAAAGTGATACTGGATATGCTGAATACAGAAGCGATGACTAAGGTACATGTATCTTATGGTACTATCGTGAATGAAATTAAGGATGTATCTAGATCATATAAAGAAGCAAAGATGGCGCTTGATGTTGGTAAGATTTTCTATGGCGGAAGAAATGTTGTAGCATACAACAATCTTGGTATCGGCCGATTGATTTATCAGCTGCCAATGCCACTATGCAAGATGTTTATTAAAGAAATATTTGAAGGTAAATCTCCTGATGAATTTGATGATGAGACACTTTCTACTATTAATAAGTTCTTTGAAAACAGCTTGAATGTATCGGAGACCTCCAGACAGCTGTATATTCATCGTAATACGCTGGTATACCGTTTGGACAAATTACAGAAGAGCACGAATCTTGATCTTCGAGTATTTGATGATGCAATTACCTTTAAGATTGCTCTTATGGTAGTGAAGTACATGAAGTATATGGAACAATTGGATTATTAATCTGCAACTGTGAAGGCACCAAACAGTTATAGTAGTCTTAATAAATAATAAAACGAAAATGAAAACATAGGGGGATATTGCAAAACATGCGGATGTTTTGTGATATCCTATGTTTTTAGAAATAGACGGAAGGAGTACATTATGAAAAAGAATTTTTTGACCGGATTGCTTGGCGGAATTGGCGGAACCTTAGCCTTAATCGCGATTACCGGAGTAATCTATGTGTCAATGGAAGGGACTAAAATAAGTGGATTGAATGATGTGAAAGCTGCAGTAGTCGAGCAGAACGATGAAGCAGTACCTTATGAGGATATCGTAAATAAACTTACGACATTAGAAGGTCTGGTGGATTATTACTATTTAAATGATACGGATAACGAAGCCTATGCAGATGGAATTTATAAGGGCTTTATTGATACTCTTGGTGACCCGTATTCTGTATATTATACTGCAGAAGAATATGCTGCACTTCAGGAAAGTTCTTCGGGACTCTACTGCGGAATTGGAGCCACGGTTAGTCAGGATCCGGACACTGGTATTATTACTATAGTCAAACCTTTTGAAGATGGACCGGCATATAAGGCTGGAATTCTGCCTGGCGATATCTTATATAAAGTAGATAAGATAGAAGTGACCGGTGATGATCTGTCAGCGGTTGTTAGCAAGATGAAGGGAACTGCAGGAACGAAAGTTGCAGTTACTGTGGTTCGTGACGGAGAAGATGATCCGATTGATATCACGATTACAAGAGCACAAATTGAAGTGCCAACAATTGAATATCAGATGTTAAGCGGAAAGATTGGATATATTATTATTTCTGAATTTGATGAAGTAACCGTTACTCAGTTTAAAGCAGCTGTTACGAAGCTCGAGAAACAGGGCATGAAGGGGCTAGTAGTAGATGTTCGTAATAATCCGGGAGGATTGTTGGACTCTGTGGTACAGATTCTGGACCGGTTATTGCCGAAAGAGCTGATTGTCTATACCGAAGATAAATACGGCAACCGTGTGGAAGAAAATGCGGAGGATGCTAAAAAAATCAAGGTACCGATGGCAGTGTTAATTAATGGCAACAGTGCAAGTGCAGCTGAGATATTTGCAGGAACGCTTCAGGATTACAAGGTTGCTACGATTGTTGGAACGACAAGCTTCGGAAAGGGAATTGTACAAAGCGTGATTCCGCTAACAGATGGGACAGCAGTGAAATTAACAATCTCTAAGTATTATACGCCACTTGGACGTAATATCCATGGTATCGGCATCACGCCGGATGTTGAAATCGAATTGGATGACAAGTTAAAGCAGCAGGTCGTGATTGAGATCACAGAGGACAATCAGCTTCAAAAAGCAATTAAAATCATAAAAGGTAAGATTAAGTAATTTCGGTTTGTAATTAACATCCCAAATAAGGAAGCAATTATAGTTTAATAAAGCAGAGAAGGATTCTTGCTTGTCATGAACCCCTTTTCTTGAACATGCGAGATCATGCTGTTCAAGGAAAGGGGTTTATTTTATAAGTTACAGTTTTCTGATAAAATGGTTTGTTTAGGAAGGGTATATAAGCAGGGAGTTTTCCGGCATAAATATAATTGGCATCCCTAGGTCTAAGGAAGAATTAAGGGGTAAGTAACTAGGCAGGTAAAAGGAGCAGATTTGTAGCTAAAATAAGAGGATTTTTGAATATTTTTCGAGAAAATTGAAAATCACTCTAATGTAAATGTGAAAATGTCCGATAAATAAGATAGAGTTATTAGCAACAAGAGGAGTTTAATACAAAGTTAGGTGGTGATTAGGATGCGTATTGATGCATTTAACAAGGTGAGTGAATTGTACAAATCAAGTAGTGTTAAGAATACTGGAAAAACTCAGAGCAGCAGCTTTTCAGATAAGCTCGAAATTTCCCAGACAGGTAAAGATTATCAGGTTGCAAAGCAGATAGTTGCACGCACTCCGGATATCAGAGAAACTAAGATTAATGATATTAAAGCTCGCATGGAAGCGGGAACTTATAATGTCAGTATCGAGGACACAGCAGATAAAATAATAGATCAATATTTCGACATGATGTAGTAGACTTGAACTTATAATAATTGATCTAGATAGGAAAGAAGGTTAGCGGTGGCTAGTTTAATTGATGAATTGATTGGCATCTTGGAAGAGGAATACGACATTTATCAGCAGCTGATTCCAATTTCTGATGAGAAGACTCAGGTCATCGTTAAAAATGACCTGATTTCACTTCAGAAGATAACAGAAGAAGAACAATATGCAATGGATTTAATCAATTCATTGGAACGCAAAAGAGATATTACAATGGTTAATATTAAAACAGTAATTAACCGTAAGTCTGAGGATATGAATCTTAGGACTTTGATTCAATTAATGGACAAACAGCCGAGGGAGCAGAAAGCTCTTTCTGTGATACATGATAAACTGAAAAGTACTGCAAAGAGATTAGTCGAGATCAACAATCGAAACAAAACTTTAATACAGCAATCCCTCGAACTGATAGAGTTCAATATGAATTTTATTCAGAGCACAAGGATGTCGCCGGGGAACAATACTTACACAAAAGGTGCTTCAAAATATGAAGCGCAAGTTTTGCTAACAGGGATGTTTGATGCAAAACAGTAGGAGCAAGGTAAGGTAGAATCCATGAGTTCATTAGGAAGTTTATATATCGGCGTGTCCGGATTAAATGTTAGCCAATCCGCACTCAATGTTACTGCTCACAACTTAACCAATGTTGACACAGAAGGTTTCGTTCGCCAGCAGGTAGTACAGACCGATTTTAATTATATAAAAATTGGAGATTCCTACATTTCACCAATGCAGACTGGATTAGGATCGAACATCGCAACGGTAAAACAAGTACGCGATTCTTTCTTAGATCAGGCCTATCGCCAGGAAAACGGCAGACAGGCCTTTTATGATGCCCAGTATTCTGCAGTCAGTGAAGTAGAGAGTCTTTTTGGTGAGCTTGAAGGCGTTACTTTTCAAGAGACCTTAAACGAATACTGGACCGCATTGCAAGAGGTTTCGAAAGAACCGGACAGCGTTGTGGCAAGAGCTTCCCTAATTCAGACAGCAGTTACTTTTGTTGAGCGTGCGGAAAATATTTCAACACAGTTGAATGAGTACCAGATTAATCTAAACACGCAAATTGAAGATAAGGTAGATCGAGTTAATGAAATTGGAGATAATATAAAAGCTCTGAATTTTAAAATCAGACAATATGAAAGCGCGGGAGTTGAGAAGGCAAATGATCTTCGCGATGATCGCAATAATCTGTTGGATGAATTAGGACAGATGGCTAATATTACATATAAAGAGAATCCACAGGGAATCACAACGGTTAATGTGAAGGGTGTTCCATTTGTAACAGAAGATGTTGTCTATCACATGGGTACCGAGAGAATTGATGAAACATCGGAAATGCTGAAACCGGTATGGCCGACTTATGGTAATACAGATGTATTTAATTTTGACAGACAAGCTTCCTCGGCCAACAATACCGATATTGGATCGCTAAAAGGATTGTTGACAGCAAGAGGATTTAAACAAGCTAATTATACGGATATACCACAAAGCGAAGATTATGAATCAACCGCATTATATGACAATGCCGTACTTGACTATAATAATAAAATTGACTCCTCCGTTATTATGACGGTGCAAGCTGAGTTTGATCAGCTGATTCATGGAATCGTGACACAGATGAACAGTGTTTTCAGTCCGAATAAAGAAGTTACCTTGCAGGATGGAACCGTCGTTCATATCCTTGATGAGGAAAATGCACCGGTTGGTATGGATGATGCTTCCACAATGGGGGAAGGACTCTTTAACCGCAAGTCGATGGATAGGTACAGTGAAGCACAGGAACTTGACATAGAAGGTGTCAGCGAACCAATCACTGCAAGAGTTTATAATGAAGAAGATCCAGCGGATAATTATTCCTTATTTACGTTAGGTGAAATTGAAGTCAATCCCAATGTCATGCAGAACTATTCCTTGATTGCGTTATCAAGTAATACAGGAACCGGGGATTTTGATATTGAAGCAGCAGAAAAACTGCTTGAGATATGGCAGACACCATTTGCAGCATTATCACCAAATACACTGACAGAAAATAACTTCAGTGATTACTATAATTCCTTCATTTCTGAGATTGCGAATCGTGGAGAACAGTATAATACCATCAGCACCAATCAGACCTCCATGGTGGACAGCATCAATAATCAGAGGACTGCAGTTACCGGAGTATCTTCCGATGAAGAACTTACGAATATGATAAAATTTCAGCATGCGTATAACGCGGCTGCAAGATACGTGAATGTAGTGAGCGAAATGCTGGCAGACATCATAAATAAATTAGCATAGAATTTAAGGCGATTGATTAAAGATTATCAGTGAGAGAATAGTCGTAAAAAAAATCGTGTAATTATTTTAGACATTGTTTGTAATGCCTACGGACTTGAATCTGTGAGCTATTTGGGAATGGAGGGTAATATGGGATCGACATTTTTTGGATTAAACATAGGGCAGACAGGATTATATGCTTACCAGTCAGCGCTTGATACAACAGCACACAATATTACCAATGCAGAGACGGATGGCTATAGCAGGCAAGTTATGGGTCAAAAAGCCGGAAAAGCATTGGAAGTTAACAGCACATACGGCATGGCAGGTACCGGTGTTACAGTTACCGGTGTTGACCAGATGAGAGATGATTACTACGACGAGAAATACTGGGGCAACAGCACGATGTACGGTGAATATAGCAGTAAATCATATTATATGAATGAAATTGAGAACTATTTCAATGAGGTCAGCGTAGATGGATTTACAACTTCTTTTAATTCTATGGGTGACAGTTTGTCAGAATTACAGAAAAATCCGTCCAGCTTAACAGTTCGTACTCAGGTTTTAAATTATGCCAAAAGCTTCGCGGAATATTTTAATTCGGTATCAACAAATCTTGAGAGCATTCAGGAAGAATGCAATTTTGAAATAAAAAATCAGGTAGATCAAATCAACTCTACTGCTCAACAGATAGGCGCATTGACCAAACAGATCAATACGCTTGAAGTTACCGGTGGTACAGCGAATGATTTAAGAGATCAAAGAGCTTTACTGGTAGATGAACTTTCGCAGATTGCCACTATCTCGGTATCGGAGAAAACGATCGGAGAAGGAGTCGGCGTAACCAGCTATACTGTAAAGCTGGATGGCACAACGTTAGTGGATGGCGGCAACAGCAATGAATTAATTGTTGTTCCAAGAGAAGACAAGGCAAATCAAAGTGATGCAGAAGGTCTGTACGATATTGAGTGGAAAGGCGGCCAGAAGTTCGATATGAGGAGTGCTTCCCTTGGCGGTTCTATGCAGGCACTGCTCGAAGTCCGCGATGGCAATAACCAGTTTAATCTGCAAGGCACCGTATCAGCAGATGCTGGGGATGATTTCGTTACTTTGACGGATACGAATATTAATACGATTGAGCAGCTGAACATTCCTGAGACGGGAAGTATTGTCGTAAACAATCGTGAATACAGTTATTCTGGATTCGAAGTAACCAAAGATTCGGATGGTAAATTTATCTATACCTTTGAACTTACGGAGCCGGTTGAAGTTGATGTGGCCGATGCAGCTTCACAAGTTGGAGAAAGTATTGATTATAAAGGCATTCCCTATTATATGAGCCAGTTGAATGAATTTGTAAGAACCTATGCGAAGGCATTTAATGATATTCATAGAACCGGAGAAGATCTAGAAGGCAATGCCGGCATGGATGTATTCAATGCAACGGATAAGGTAACAGGAAGAAATTATACTTTTAGTCCTTTAGAAGGATCAGAAGATGCTGCTTTCTATGATTATGACAGCTTTAATTCGCAAACAGGCGGTTATTATGAAGATGTTCCGGAGGATCAAGCTTTCTACGGTTCCTATTACTTCATGACAGCCAAGAATTTTACAATAACGGATGAATTGATACAGGATCCTAATCTATTAGCAACGGCTTCTGATGAGGTAGATGGTATTGAAAGTAATGATATAGTCGATAAACTGATTGCGCTTAATGATGATAAACTCTTATTTAAGCAAGGTTCTCCGGCTGGATTCTATGACACAATGATAGCAGAAATCGGAATTGATACCATGAAAAGTACGAACTTTTCAGATAATCAGGAAAATATCTTAGATGCAATCACCAATCAACGTCTCTCCATATCTGGAGTTGATGTCGACGAAGAAGCGATGAACCTGATACGTTATCAGAATGCATATAATTTATCGGCAAAGGTAATTACTGTAATGGATGAGATATATGATAAATTAATCAACTATATGGGCGTATAGGTAATTAATTAACCTTGATGCTCAAGGTTAATTGATTACCTATAAAAGAAAACATTTGAATGAGAACAAGAATAAGAACAATTGTTATAGGTGCAAGAACAAAGGGTCGGGAGGTAATAAGACATGAGAATTACGAATAAGATGATGACGAATAATATGATGAACAACATCAATAAGAATAAACTTAATATGAATACATTAGAGGAACAATACTCTACGGGTAAGAAGATTCAAAAACCCTCTGATGACCCGATTGTAACAGTCAGAGCATTAAAACTCAGGACAAATCTTTCGGAAATTGAACAATATACAGATAAAAATATTCCAGATGCAAAGTCCTGGATGGATGTTACGGAAAGTTCACTTACTACAGTAAATGATATCTTGTCACAGATCAATACCTACTGCGTACAGGGAAGTTCGGATACTTTAACTGCAAATGACCGTTCCTCGATCGTGTCCAATCTAGAGCAAATGAAAGAACAGATCTCCCAGGAAGGCAATACAAATTATGCCGGCAGATATGTTTTTACTGGATATAAAACAGACAGTTCTTTGATTTTTACAGAAGATAATGATAATCTGACTTACTCTATCACCGAAAGTTTTGATGGAGATCAGATACAGACTACCGATAAAGTACTTGGCAGCTATGAGATGGCAGATTTTGATGTAGTACCAGAGATTCCATTTGAGGTAGCACCGACTTCGATTGAAGTACGCCGTTTCCAGCTCGCTTATGATGGTCTCACTGCAGCGGACGCACCAACCAGTATTTCATTTTCTAGGAGAAATGCTTCCGGTGTATTGGAGCCTCAAACTGAATTTACAAATATTCAGCCGAGATCAGTAACAGATACAGCGGCATATGAGCCGCTTCCTGGTATGGCGAATTTTATTGCGGAAACAGGCGAACTTATTCTATCAGAGGAAGCCTATGAGGAATTCCGTACAGCGGAAGATATTAACATTACTTATTCCAAAACTGGATTTGCTAACGGAGATTTTAAACCAGAGCATTACTTTGACTGCTCTGTGACGGATAGCGATAAGCCGGAACTGGCTGAAGTTGTTTACAAAAAAGCAGATCAGGAAATTCAATATGAAGTGAATTATAATCAGAAACTTACGATTAATACAGAGGCATCTAATGCAATTACCCATCAAATGGGAAGATGCATTGATGATATTTTAAATGCAGTTAACGATGTTATTTCAACAGAAAGCAAGATTACTGAGGTGGAAGACAGACTGAAGGATACTACATTATCGACAGAGGATCAGGCACGTTATGCAAAAATGAAGGAACAGCTCGATACCGAACTTGAACTGAAAAAAGATGTCATGCAGGCAGCATTCGCAACCGGTAACACAACCTCCTCTAATGAGCAGGACAGAGTGAATACTGCAGTTGCAGATCTAGGAAGCAGATATGTCCGTCTGGAATTAACGGAAAACAGATTATCTAGTCAGAAAGTCGACTTTGAAGATCTGCTCTCTAAGAATGAAGATGTTGATATGGTAGATACTGTAGTTAAATATGGTTCCGCGGAGGCTTTGTATAATGCCTCGCTTACAGCAGCTTCTAAAGTCGTACAGAATACATTGCTCGATTTCTTATAAAAAAGTTAATGCGAAATAATTGTAAATCATGTATAATAATGGTTAATAACTAACATTAAGATATTATAAGAATTTCAACTGAAAATAATAACCGAGTAGAAGGGAAGGCGATAGTAGTGCTGATTAATACAAAACATTTTGGTGAAATAAATCTGGACGAAAGTAAGATTATCCAGTTTGATAACGGAATTTTAGGTTTTGAGGATTACAAGAGTTTTACACTTCTATATGATGATGAAGGCGGAGAACGTCCTGATATTTCATGGCTTCAGTCAATAGAGGAACCAGCACTGGCAATACCCGTAATCAGTCCGTTTATAGTAAAACCGGAGTACAATCCCAATGTGGAGGATGAACTTTTAAAACCACTTGGAGCGCTGAACGAAGATAATATTGTTGTTTTGGTTTCTGTTACAGTACCAGCTGACGTAGAAAAAATCTCGGCGAATATCAAGGCACCCTTTATTCTCAACTCAGATGCTAAAAAAGGAATTCAGCTGATTATAGAAAATCCCGATTATGAGGTCAAGTATCGCTTTTATGAACAATTGAAAGCATATAAGGCAGCAAAGGAGGGCAAATAATATGTTAGCCCTATCAAGAAAAGTGAATGAAACCATTATTGTTGGTAACGATATCGAGATTACAATTTTAGAGGTAAAAGGTGATCAGGTCAAAATTGGAATTAATGCACCGAAGTCTGTTCCAATTTATCGAAAAGAGATTTATCTTCAGATTAAAGAATCGAATAAAGAAGCAGCAGAATCTACTACTTCAGATGATTTACTGAAGAAACTGTTTCAATAGCCAGGACTTACGACTCGAAATATATTATTATAGTATGAATTTAAAAGCTTTCCAAGGATCAGCTGTATTGAACAACTGGAATTGGAAGGCTTTTGCTTTATTTCTTATATTATTTACCAACATACTATAAACCTTTTTGGAAAGAAAACCGATATATGAAATAGGTGCTGATGTAATTCAGCTAGATAGAAGTATGTGACATGCTTATCATATTGATCATACTTTAGTCAAGGATGGCGAAATAGAGCGATAAAGAAAGAATGAGAAAACACAAGGAGGTGTAATAGTATGGCATTAGAAGCAATACCATCAGTATATCAGGAGGCTGTAAAAATAGTTCAAAAGCCAAAAGCTGAAGTGCTTATTCAGGCTACAAGCCCAGCGAATATCCATATTACTGAGACTCCGGCAGTGAGTGCTGAGAGCAAACAGACCGGAAATGAACAGACAAAAGACCAAAAAGAAAATAGTGCAACAAATCAACAGATTAAAGAAGCGGTAACAAGAGCGAATAACCAATTGAAACCCCATAGAACACGATGTGAATTTTCTTATCATGAAGAGACCAAGAGAGTATCTATTAAAATCGTGGATAAAGACACGAAAGAAACAATCAAGGAAATTCCACCGGAAGAAACATTGGAAATGATAGAAAAAATGTGGGAACTTGCAGGCATACTAGTAGATGAAAAGAGATAAGGAGGTGGATTTATGGCTATTCGAATGTCGGGATTAGCATCAGG
>JBASOB010000222.1:0-3916 GCA_049657865.1 Mobilitalea sp. | reverse complement strand
GATCAGACCCGGGAGCTTATCCATCACGCATTTACCGGTCATATTCTTATAACCGCTCCTGCATCCGAATACTATAGTTCCACCGCCTGCCACATATTGCTGCAGTAGTTCTACGCGGTCTTCCTTCAGGATAGGTGCATGAGGATAGAATAAAACTTTGTATTTTTTCATTTGTTCCAGTGTCAGATCATCGGTCATATAGAGATAGTCAATCGGTGTATGAAGTAATTGTGCAGCTTCAAATAATGCGGTCTGGCTTGCCTCATCGACTCTTCGGTGCCAAATATCTAACTGAGCATCCCATACATTATCATAATCTTTGATGATTCCAACTTTCGCTTCGTAGTGAGCACCTGCCACTTCTTTCATGCCTTGCAATTTCTTATATACTTCACGAACTTCCTGAATCCTTCTGTTTTCACGGCTTGAATAATCAAGAATTCCATGCCAGTAAATCTCTGTTCCCATCGTACTTGTTCTCCAACGGAAATAACCAACATAATCTGCACCATGAGCAATCGACTGCATTGTCCACAGTGTCAGCTGTCCCGGTCTTGGTGTCGGTGCTTCCATTCCGGTATTCCAACCGTTCGCTCCGGACTGCTGCTCCATTATCCCATAGATTGAGGATATGGCGCGAGTTTCTGTCAGATTTCTGCTCCACATCCGGTCGCGCATACTGGAGGGATCCGGTTGATGCATATCAATACAATATGCAAAATTCGGATAGGAATCATAAGTAATGAAGTCAAGACTTTCCTTCGTCATACGCTGATAATCTATATTTCTGAAAATACCGTTCGTTGTGATAAAATCGTCAGGTTTCAGATATTTTCTAATAATATCCGCCTGTAATTTCGCATACTTGCAGGTAGTGTCTGAAATAAATCTCGTATAATCCAGTACTTCATGCGGATTGGTAGCATTGCTTAAGGTTGTTCTCGGTACATGAATTTCCGTCCAAGTGGTATAAGTCTGATTCCAAAATGCGGTTCCCCAGGCTTCATTCAGTGCTTCGAGCGTACTATATTTTTCTTCTAAGAAAGTACGGAAAGCTATCGTATCGCTTTCCGAATAGAATACATCTTTCTCACAATTCAGCTCATTATCAATCTGCCATCCGATAATACTTGGATGCGGTGCATAATGAGATGCAAATTTCTCTGTAATAATTGCAGTCAGTTCCTGATATTTCGGTGAATTATAATTATAATGTCTTCTAGCTCCATGGCGATATAAAACTCCATCAATTGTTGCATTCAGTATTTCCGGATATTTCTCTGTCAGCCAAGCCGGAGGTGTTGCCGTCGGGGTACAGAATATTACTTTCATTTCTGTCTTTTCCACAAGCTTCATAAAACGATCAAAGAAATCAAAAGTAAAATTCTCCTCTGTCGGCTCGACTTTGCTCCAGGCAAATTCTGCAATACGTATTACCTCAATCCCTGTTTCAAGCATACGATTAATATCCTGCTCCCACAGAGTATCCGGCCAATGCTCCGGATAGTAGCAGGTTCCAAGAATAATCCTGTCGCCTCTTAAAATATTTTCCATATTAATAACCTCCCTTTTTTACATACATAAATTAATCGTCAACAAAAATTTGTTGAGTGAAGATGCTCTCTTCTTCGCACTAATAGAATCCTTAATATTATATTTATTGGTACATTATTTGGGTATAATAAGTACATGAATAAACTGAAAACAGAATATAGATACCTCCATATTCGCTTCACTGTCTGGAATGTACTTATGACACCCAAATCCCATTCAATGAAAAATACTCTTCTATTCTTTTACCGCACCTGCTGTCAGTCCATCCATAAAGAACTTGGAGGCACTTAAGAAGCAGATTAAAATTGGCAATACAGCACAAGTACTTGCCAACATCATGGCTCCATAATCGGTACCGCGGTCCGATACCATTGCTTTCAGCAGTAATGGAAGGGTATAATACTCTTCTTTTCTTAAAATCAATAAGGACTGCATGAATTCGTTCCATACGTTAACAAACTGCATGATACCCAGCGAAGCATATGCTGGCTTCAGAATCGGTGCAATGATACGGAAGAAAATCAGCCACTCACTACAACCGTCAATTCTCGCAGCCTCCATCAGGGAACGAGGAACATTATTCTGGCAGTATTGACGCATCCAGAAAATACCGAACGCATTGGCACACCCTGGTATGATTAAAGCAGCATAGTTGTTGATCCAGCCAAACTTGCTCATCATAATATACCAAGGAATAATTCCTGCGGTGGAGGGAACCATCATTGTGCCTAAAAGAATAACAAACAACTTCTCCTTGCCTGGAAAATTATATACAGAAAATGCATACCCGGCCATGGAACAGAATAACAATACAAGTATTGTATAAGAGAACGTGATAATACTGCTATTCACAAATGCTCTTGGCAGATTGACCGCAGCTACCATATTCTGAAAATTTGTTGCTAGGTTGGAACCAAACCACATAATCGGTGGAAAAGAATAGATTTCAGTTGTTGACAACGTCGCCATTACGAACATCATGAAGAAAGGCAGAAGCATTGCTACTGCAACCAGTACAAGGACAACATACAACGTTACTTTTCTTCCGATTGGGTGAAGAATGGAGGCGGCAACAAGTACAACAAACATGACAATAATCATAATTAATAATGTACTCATGTTATCTACCTCCCTTTTTCTTCACGGTATCTTTTTCCGCCATTACTTTATTCAGTACAATGGAAATACAAATAATCATTAAAGTAATCACATAAGCAAGCGAGGATGCATATCCATAAGCATTACCACCCTGCGGTGCCTTATTCAGCAAGTACATCATAAGGGTTAGTCCTCCATTATTTGATCCACCTCCCCAGTTATTACCTGTCAGGACAAAAGCCTCTGTAAACAGATTAAACATACCAATACTTGACTGTATCAGCGTGAACAAAATGATCGGTTTTAATAGAGGAATTACAATATTAACTACGATTCTATAATTAGAGGCTCCATCAATACTGGCTGCTTCATAAACATCATTATTAATACCCTGCATACCTGCCAAATAGATAACCATGTTCCAGCCAATCCATTTCCATGCAAACATAACAATTACCGCTACTCTGATAAGGGACCCATTACCGCCTAACCAGTTGATCGGTTCTCCTCCAAACATCTGAACAAAATAATTGATCAGTCCATAATTATTGCCAAATAAGTTCTGAAAGATAATTGTAATTGCAACGGAACTAGTTACCATCGGCATAAAGTAAATCGTCTTAAATATATTTTTACCTTTTACCAGCTTAGAGTTTAGTAAATAAGCTAATACGAGTCCTCCAAGCAGTATCGGAATATGCGCTATAATACCGATAAACAGTGTATTTGAAAGCGCTTTCCAAAACAAGGTGTCTTTAAATAAATTAATATAGTTGGTCAGCCCCAAAAAATGCATGGTTCCAAGTCCATCCCATCGAAAAAAACTAAGTAAAAATCCCGCTGCCATAGGAAATAGTCCAAAGATAGCGAAGAGAATATAGAATGGTGCTATATAGACATAGGCAACACGATTATCCTTTAACGTTCTTAAGAAAGACTTTTTCTTCATTTCTCATCCTCTCCTTTCATAAAAAAGTGGCCGGACACATCTGTGATCTGGCCACTTTCTTTCAACTAACTTATAATTTGTAAATTACTAGATACAGAGGTGCTATTCTATCCATACAACTGCATCGATTGCTATTTGAATTATCGATTGCTATTTGATTTGCTACTCTGTCCATACACCTGCATCGGTCAATATTTGAATTTGCTGTTTTTTTAGCTCTACGCTGGCAGCTTCAATATCTTTACCAAGTCTTTCTCTTATCTGTTCTGCGGTCTCACCAGCTTCAGCACCGGCATTAAAGGAACTGTATAAATA
>JBASOB010000221.1:0-11105 GCA_049657865.1 Mobilitalea sp. | reverse complement strand
TACAGCCTTCTTTCGTGTTTTTCTTAGTCGTAAAATATTATAAAGAAAAACTGTATGATTGGGAAGTAGATTTTATCTACTTCCTATTTTTTTATTCCTTTTGCCAATAATAATTATACTCCAACTTGATTTTTATACTATAACTTACCCGTAAATTCCGACTTATCTATTAAATTACCGCAAGTAAGGAATAAAATTCCGGCAAATAATAGGCAGACAAAAATATAGGGAAGCAAACATAAAAACTGAACTGCCGGAGGTAATAAATAAGCAGTTACAACGGAAGCAATTACTGCCGGTGACATCACGACAACCAGAATCAGTATAACTAAAAGTGATTGTACGATTTTACTTGGCTGTCCGCCCAGCACTCGTTGAAATAAAATTGTAATTCCAACAAACACTGCTCCTGAAGCCGCATAAGCCAAGGCAAAAAAGATTCCGCTGAAGGGATTCATACCACTTAGGATTGTAAATACGCCAAAGATCACAAGTCCGTCCACGCATGGCTTCAATAAAGAAGTAGCCGAGGCTGCAAATACTTTCACGATTGATTTTGCAGGTATCATAAAAATATACGGTTTAAGGAGTTCTTCCTTAAGTTTTCCCATGATAGATAGGAAAAATTGAAAATATATTGCAACTGCAAGAATCACATAACTAATCTCGCCAACCACCTTGGTATCTTTTAAATTGTATCCTGCAATCCCAACTGCAACCGCCATAAAAATGGTATAGGAATCAATAAAAATAAAACGGCTCTTTCTCTTCAACTCTAAAAAATGTTTATATGCAAGCGTCATTGCCCCTCGCCCTTTGTTGATACCTAGTGCCTTATCTCTTACTTTTATCTTACTGTTTGTCCTTCTCGGTGCTTTCCCTCCCTCTTTCGCAGCTTTCAACGTCAGATAGGTAGTTTCGGTCGATAAGAGAACATCTTCATAATAATCTGCGGTACCAACCGTAAGTAAAGAAACAATTGCGATACCAACCCCAAGAAATAACAGTAAAGAAATTATGATCTGAATCATTGATCCCTGAATGATACCCGAGAAAAACATAACCGACCATCCTGCAACCGGTACAAAGGAAAACCAGGTAGAATCAAATACACGAAGAGCCGCTTCTAAAAGATTAACCTGCTGTATTTTCTGTACTAGTACTACTGCTAACAAAATCACTCCAAACAATAGATAAAGAATCAGCTTCACCAAATTTTTTCTAACTGGATTTCCAGTGGAAAATATGTAAATTCCAATCGATGCCAGCTGACAGATTAAAACGATCAAAGCATAAATAATAAATAAGGATAAGATTTCTTTTAATCCATATCCAAAATTAGTTTTAAGATTCACCACCTGATAAAATATAAATATCGCAGCAAACAATGCTTTTCCAAGTGTTTGGATCAAACCATACATCAATATTTTCTTCGAAGATATCGGGGCGGCGAATAAAAGTCCCACATCCGACATCGAGAATAATGTTGATCCCGTTGATAGTCCTGAATTAGTAAAGATATAAAGAAATAAAAATCCAAGCCCACCGATAATAAGAAACATAATACGTTCATCTGCACTTCTAACCTGCATAAACTCATCATTGCTAAACATTGACATTACAATCATTGCGATGATAAATATAAGAATAATACTATATGTAATTAATAGCGCAGGCTTCTTCCTTAATGAAAGAATCCTGTTTTTTAACTGTGTTAAAAATAAATAGGTTAACGTCCTCATGATTTCCTCCAAGTTCTTATGATTACCAATAAGTTTTTCTTCACTCTTTATCACCTTCTGTAATCTGAAAGAATAACTCCTCTAAGTTTTCACCGGAACTCTCGATATCTTTACGAGTTCTTGAAGCAACGATTTTACCTGCCATCATAATATTGGTACTATCCCAGAACTCGGCTACACTGTCAAGCATATGGGTGCTTAAGAGGATGGCTGCACCCTCCTCTTTCAATTCAATGATCAGATTCCTTAACTCCTTGATTGCATGCGGATCAAGTCCGACAAGCGGTTCATCAAGTAAAATAACCTTAGGCTGAGGAAGAATTCCACAACAAACGCTGACTTTCTGCAGCATTCCTTTGGATAATTCACTACCAAGCTTTTTCTTCTTATCGTCTAATTCAAATCGCTCCAACAATTTATTTGCTCTATCCTCCCAGTTTTCAAGAGAATAGGCTCTTGCGATAAATTCCATGTGTTCCCATACCGTTAGCATATCATAAATTGCCGGAATTTCCGGTATATATCCAAGATCCCTTTTCGCAGGAATCGTTTTATTGCCATTGTTATTTACTAAAATAGCTCCCTCAAATTTCAATAGTCCGGCAATACATTTAATAATCGTAGACTTACCAGCACCATTCGGCCCCACCAAGATGGATATTTCACCTGGATTAACATCAAAACTCACATGATCATTCGCAATCAATTTACCATATCTTTTCGTAACTTCTCTAACTGATAACATAATATGTCCCCCTCGTTTGATACATTTTCATAATCTTTCCTCAGTATACTATATTTCCCATACGAATAAAACACCCTTTTCCTTATTTTAATTCAATTATAATAATTACAAATAGTAAATAATCACTGTATTCTGAGTATTCTTGTGCAAGGAAACTAATATTCCGCCAATTTTGGAACTAATCCTCAATAAAACCTAGCTAAAATAACCGCAAAATACCCCGTACTATTCCAGCTTATCTATTGAGCTTGTGGCGTTTCTTATGGCGCTGAGATATGATATAGAGATGAAAAAGCTCGTTGTCTGACGAACGAAGTGAGGAGTTCGAGTTTTTCATCTCTGTTATATCATATCGCAGCACCATTAGAAACTCCCAAGCGAAATAATTGAAGCCGGAATAGTACAGGGTATTCTGCGGTTATTTTTCACAACCTATTCTTTGATACTAAAATACTGTTTTGCTCTTACAATATCCTCATGCATTTTTTGTGTGAGTTCCTCAAGCGATCCGAATTTCATTTCAGGCCTCTGATAATCGTAAAGTTCAACTTCAATCGTTTTGCCATATAAATCACTATCAAAATCAAAAATAAAAGTCTCCACTCCGATGTATTCTTCTTCCCCCACGGTAGGTTTGTACCCAATATTCGTAACCCCTGGATAGGAATGTCCATCGTAAATAGTCTTAGATGCATACACGCCGCAAGGAGGTAACAATTTGTTGGAGGGAGGTACAATATTGGTAGTCGGCATGCCAATCGTTCTTCCGATTCTTCGCCCGTGCATCACTTCACCACGAATCGAATAGGGATAACCCAGCATAGCATTCGCTGACTCCATGTCACCTGCTTTCAGTGCATTACGAATTGTCGTACTGCTAATTGTCGCATGATTCCATTTGCTTTTTTCACAGGAAATGACTTGATAGCCATAAACAGCTTCCATTTTCTGTAGAAGTGCAACATCACCTTTTCTCTGATATCCGTAGCGGAAATCATTGCCTACTACAATAATCTTAGCATCTAGCTGTTGAACGAGGATCTTCTTAATAAAGTCCTCCGGGTCCATGCTTCTGGTTTCCTCCGAGAAGGGATACGAAATAAGTACATCGATTCCGCTCTTGCTTAACTGATGCACCTTTTCTTCTTCCGTATAGATGAGTTCAAATTCTTTATCCGAAAACAAGTTACCTGGATGCATTAAAAAGCTGAACATAATCGCCGTGTACCCAAGCTTCTTATAGGTTATCACTTGATCAATCAGCTTTTGGTGCCCTTGATGAATTCCATCAAATTTACCCAAAGTAACAACACTGTTCTTATATTCAAAATTTGTTTTACCTGAGATGTATTCCATCGTTTATCTCCAAGTCCTAGAATTTTTGTCTGCCACCCTTCACTAGGCGCAGGCAGTATAGATTAATGATTACTGTAAGAACATTTTAACTGGTTTGAATAGAGCATCCCCTGCATGGTATTGATATATTCCGATAAATATATCATCTGCATCATATACCCGAACTAGATCCGTAGTAATCTCTTTTACAGGCTCCACTAAATTCGCATTGCTGAAGGCATTGCCATTATAGATGAGTTTGTGAAATTCCCGTGCTACCATACATTTTACGTAACCTTCAAATATTTTATCCACTGGCATCACATAAGCCTCCAGCTGATCTTCGCTGACTAATTTTTCAATTTCTGACAGCTTTAAAGCTTCTGATAAATGAAAGTTTCCAACTGCAGTGCGTGTCAGGCTTTTCATGGTTGCTCCACAGCCAAGGGTTTCACCGATATCATTGCATAAGGTTCTGATATAGGTTCCTTTGCCACAGTCCACCGATATTCTGATTTCATGCTCTTCTGAATTATAATCTAAGATACGGATATCTTTAATGTTTACTTTTCTGCGGTTACGTTCAATTTCAATTCCAGCTCTCGCTAGTTCATATAATTTCTTGCCATTTACCTTGAGTGCAGAATACATTGGAGGCAGCTGCATGTATTCACCAATATAACTTTTGATGACTTCTTCTATCTGAGGAAATTTGGCAGTTACTTCTGCTGTAGCAAGTACTGTTCCCGTGATATCCTGAGTATCCGTTATAATCCCAAGTTTACATACTGCTTCATAGGTCTTATCTTTATCCGTAATCATATCCACAAGTTTTGTTGCTTTACCGGTACATACAGGAAGAACACCTTCCGCATCAGGATCAAGCGTACCCGTATGACCTATTTTCTTCATTTTTAAGATACCTCTCATTTTTGCCACTACATCATGAGAGGTATATCCTTTTTCTTTATATACATTTATAATTCCATTTATCAATCTGTATGCGCTCCTTACTGACTATCTTAACTATAAAACTAGGATAACCCTTCTGTGCTTTCACTGATAAAACTCGAATCCACTACGTGATCCACGGGGGTTATGAATAGTTATCTTGATTCAATTCATTGAGTTGGGATTCCATATGCAGCGTCAAATTATTGATAACATCATGCAATGAACCTCGCATGGTACAGCCTGCCGCTTTGATATGCCCGCCGCCGCCAAAATAAACTGCGATTCTGCTCACATTGACACCATTATTCGATCTCATGCTGACTTTATATTCCTGATTCGTAATTTCATATAGGAAGATTGCGACTTCCGTGTCTTTCGTGACGCGAAGCTGATCGATGATACCATCTAAATCAGCGGAACTAGCTCCATAGAAATCCAGCATTTTACGGGATAGGACTGATACAATAATCTGACCCTCCATAACCTGAAAACTTTCCATCAGGCAGCGTCCTAGAATCTGATTCTGCATGTAGGTCTTAGAATAAAATGATTCATCGATTAAAGTCGAGAAATCAATTCCCTTACTTATTAATTTACCTGCAGTATTCATCGTCTTTTCCGTTGTATTGGAATGTTTAAATACTCCGGTATCATGGATAATACCAACGTATAAAGCTTCGGCAATATCACCAGTAATACGTTCTTCCTCCATAAGGTCAAACAAAACCTCACAAGTCGAAGAAGCATCTGGTACTACATGATTAATATGCCCAAACCCCAGATTACTGATATGATGATCAATATTAATAGTCTTCTTCGCAGAATCATAATATTTGACAGCCTCTCCTAATCGGTCCAGACTTCCGCAATCAAGGGAAATAAATACATCATATACTTCCTCCGAAGTATAATCATGCTTAATCTTGTCGGTTCCTGACAGAATATGAAATTCATGTCCGAAAGGTTCCAAATATACATCCACTTTGTCGATTCCAAAGTCTTCTTTATTCTGCGTAAGATATAGATACAGTGCCGTACAAGATCCCACACAGTCACCATCCGGTCTGATATGTCCAGCAATTACTATATTTTTTGCTCCAGCAAGTACAGTATTGATTTTATCCATATAAACCTCCATTTAGTCAATATCTGTTAATTTCAGCAGTATCACAAATCACCTTACAATATCTCCAATACCAATGTGAAGTTTAACTATTTCTCACTATGAAATGTAACTGCTTCACACTGTGAAGTATAACTGTTTCTTACTGTGAAGAATAGCTGCTATCGCTGTGAAGTATAACATCTTCACGCTTTTTATTCTTCGCCATCGTCATATGCATCAGATACATCTTCTTCATCCTCGTCATCATCGATTTCATCCTCATCTTTGATATCCGTATCATTATACTGTAATTCAACTTCGTCTCTATTCAGATTCTTATTCACTTCGTTAATTAAATGAGTCATGTGGACTCCATATTCAATTGAAGTATCCATTACAAAAGTGAGTTCCGGAGTATGTCTTAAGTTCAGCATCTTAGCTAATTGACTTCTCATAAAAGGAGATGCACTTTTCAGACCAAGTTTGGTGTTCTTTTTCGATTCTTCATCTCCAAGTACACTGATATATATTTTTGCTGTTTTCAAATCAGGTGCAACCTCAACTGCAATTACTGAAGTCATCGGATTAATTCTTGGATCTTTAATTTCTCTGCTGATTAATGTACTTAATACCTTTTGTACTTCTGAATTAATTCTAGTATTCTTAATGCTATTTTTTCTCATATTACCACCAATACCTTTCTTTCTTACAACAGAAAGCTAGTTCACAATACCTGTATAATATTAGGTATGATACAAGTATATCATAAACCACTGATGATATCCGATAAAGTTTTCTGTCTTTACCGGATATCATAGGGAAGTTCATATATATAATCTATCTTGCTACTTCTGCCATTATATAGAATTCTGCCTTGTCGCCTTCTTTGACTTCATTAAACTTGTCAAATACAAGACCACATTCATAGTTAGCTGCTACTTCTTTTACATCATCCTGGAATCTCTTAAGTGATGCTAAGACACCATCGTAAATCTTCTCGGTACCTCGGTAAACTCTTACCTTAGATCCTCTGATTACTTTACCGTCAATTACATAAGATCCTGCAATTGTTCCAATACCAGATGCCTTAAAGGTCATACGGATATCAGCATGTCCAATAATTCTCTCTTCAAAGATAGGATCAAGCATACCCTTCATTGCAGCTTCTACATCACTGATTGCATTGTAGATAACATGGTAAAGTTTAACATCAACTTCTTCACGTCCTGCTGTATCTTTTGCTGCATTATCCGGTTTTACATTAAATCCAATAATAATTGCATTCGATGCACTAGCAAGGATAACGTCAGACTCATTAATTGCACCAACACCGCCATGGATGATTCTAACTGCAACTTCTGAATTAGTAAGTTTCAGTAAGCTCTGTCTCATTGCTTCAACAGATCCCTGAACATCAGCCTTAATAATAAGGTTAAGTTCTTTAATACTGCCTGCTTGAATTTGTGAGAATAAACCGTCTAAGGACAATTTCGCCTTAGTATCTGAGATTAATTTAACCTTGTTCTGAGATAAATATGCTTCTGCAATTGTTCTTGCTTCTTTATCTGTATCTGTTACAAGGAAAGTCTCGCCTGCATCTGGAACTTCATTCAGTCCGATGATTTCTACAGGTGTAGAAGGTGTTGCTTCCTTCACTCGTTTACCCTTGTCATCCATCATTGCACGAACTTTACCATAAGCAGAACCTACTGCAATGTTGTCTCCAACTCGAAGAGTTCCCTTCTGTATCAGAACGGTAGCAACCGGACCACGACCTCTATCAAGTTCAGCTTCAATTACAACACCTCTTGCATTACGATCAGGATTTGCCTTCAGCTCAAGTATTTCTGCAGATAATAAAATCATCTCTAATAACTGCTTGATACCTTCCTGAGTATGTGCGGATACCGGTACAAATATCGTATCACCGCCCCAATCCTCTGCAACAAGTTCATATTCTGTTAATTCCTGTTTCACACGTTCGATATTTGCACTAGGCTTATCAATTTTATTGATTGCTACGATGATTTGAACACCGGCAGCCTTTGCATGATTAATTGCTTCTATTGTCTGAGGCATAACACCATCATCAGCAGCTACAACTAAGATAGCAATATCAGTAGATTGAGCACCTCTCATACGCATAGACGTAAATGCTTCATGTCCTGGTGTATCAAGGAAAGTAATCTTCTCTCCGTTGATTTCAACTACATAAGCACCGATTGCCTGAGTGATTCCGCCGGCTTCTTTTGCAGTAACATTTGATTTTCTGATTGCATCAAGAAGGGATGTCTTACCATGATCAACGTGACCCATAACACAAACAACAGGAGGACGTTTTACCATTAATGCAGTGTCTTCTTCCTCTTCCTTCAGTAATTCCTCAACTTCATTTACTTTTACTTCTTTTTCAGCGATGATATCATATTCGATAGCAATCTCTTCTGCTTCTTCAAAAGTAATTTCCTGATTAAGAGTTACTACTTTACCTGCAAGGAAAAGTTTCTTGATTAACTGTGCAGAAGGTTTCTTCATTTTATCTGCAAGTTCTTTAATTGTTAAGATTTCAGGAATCTGAATTACTTTAATTACTTCTTCCGGAACAAATACAGGTTTCGGTTGAATAAACTGGCCTTTTTTGTAAGGAACGTTCTTTGATTTAATGTTATCATCATCACGTCCTGACACATTCTTGTCTTTATAGTTTCTTTCTTTATTGATTCTGTCTCTGTTTCTCTTCGTACTATTATCATTCTTCTCAGCAACTTTTTTATCTATGATCTGTTGATCAAAAGTCTTACGTTCGCCAGGTCTGGCAGCGCCTTTTCTAGCTCCTGATCCAAATCTGTTGCCAGAATTATCATCATCATCTTTATTTCCTTCAAAACCACGAGGAGCAAATCCGCCTCCGGAACGATTACCCTGATACCCTGTTCCTGCTGGTCTTGAATAATTACTGGTTCCTGCATAACCGCCAGGTCTTTGACCACCTGCACCTGGTGCACCCTGACCTGCTGGTCTGTTGCCTTGGTATCCTGTTCCTGCTGGACGATTACCCTGGTAACCTGTTCCTGCTGGACGATTGCCTTGATAGCCTTCTCCTGCTGGTCTGTTGCCTTGGTAGCCTGTTCCTGCTGGACGATTGCCCTGATAACCTGTTCCTGCTGGACGATTGCCCTGATAGCCTTCGCCTGCCGGTCTGTTCCCTTGGTAGCCTGTTCCTGCTGGACGATTGCCTTGATAGCCTTCTCCTGCCGGTCTGTTACCCTGGTAGCCTGTTCCTGCTGGACGATTGCCCTGATAGCCTTCTCCTGCCGGTCTGTTACCTTGGTAGCCTGTTCCTGCTGGACGATTGCCCTGATATCCTTCTCCTGCCGGTCTGTTACCTTGGTAGCCTGTTCCTGCTGGACGATTACCTTGATATCCCTGTCCTGCTGGTCTGTTACCTTGATATCCGGTTCCTGCCGGTCTTGTTCCGTCTTGACCTTCGCCTGCTGGACGATTACCCTGGTAACCGGTTCCTGCTGGTCTAGTTCCCTGATAACCCTGACCTGCTGGTCTGTTACCCTGGTATCCTGCTCCTGCTGGACGATTGCCTTGATATCCTGTTCCTGCTGGTCTTACTGGTTGCTCACCTGCTGGTCTTGCTACTTGTTCGCCTGCTGGTCTTGCTGTTTGTTCGCCTTGCGGTCTATTATTTGAACCTTGATATCCCTGACCCTGTGGACGTTGTCCGCCCTGTTGCCCTTGATACCCTTGTTGTCCCTGACTCATTCCACTTTGTCCTCCTGCCGGTCTATTCCCGGGTGTACCCTGTTGACCTTGTTCTCTAACGGGTTTTACTTGATTTTGTTGCCCAACCGGTCTAGGACTAGTTGTTTGACCCTGGCTTGCTGGAGCAGCCTGATTTACGGGTCTTGGAGCAGAAGAAGGCTGCGCACTTTGCGGCGTGCTTTCTGTATGTGCACTGCTCACAGGTGCTGCAGGCTTTGAAGCGCCTGCTTGTCCAGCTTCTGCTGCTTTCGCTGCTTTACTTGCCTGAATGAAATGGTTTTTCACGACCTGAATTTCATTGTCCTCAAGGTTGCTGCTATGAGTTTTCTTGACCTGAAAACTACTTTCTAAATAATCCTGAATATCCTTACTCTCTATATTACCTTTTATCTGTTCGTTAATTTCATTTTTCAACTCAAATATCTTGATTTTCGCCATACTTACTACCTCCGTCTATATCACGCATCGTTTTCAGTTGCTGATCAATTGCATTCGCTAAGCCCTTATCAAGCACTGCTAAAGAAGCGCGAAATTCTTTACCCATTGCATGACCTAAGTCATCTTTAACACCAAAAAAGTAAATCGGCACACTATAGTAAGTACACATATTGGTAAACATTTTCTTGGTATTATCCGATGCATCTTCTGCTACAATTACTAATGCTGCTTTTTTTTCTTTCACAGCTTTCTCTGTAGAGAATTCGCCACTTGCTACATTGCGAGATTTGGTTGCAAGGCCTAACAGGTTAAATACTTTCTTTTGTTCCTGATTCAAGCAAAATCATCTCCTTTTCCAATGTCTCAACTATTTCTTTGGGAATGCTACACTTTAGTGAACGTTCCAATCCCTTGGTCTTAAGTGCCTTCTGCAAGCAGGTAAGTGTACAGCAGATATAAGCTCCCCTGCCGTTCTTCTTACCGGTTGTATCAATGACAATTTGATCCTCCGGGGTTTTAAGAATACGGATCATTTCTTTCTTCGTTTTCATTTCACCGCATCCGGTACACATTCTTAATGGTAATTTCTTTGCCATTTATATTCACATCCTTAATATCCCATGCTTTGTGATTCACTTTTAATATCAATTTTAAATCCTGTAAGCTTTGCTGCAAGTCTTGCATTCTGTCCTTCTTTACCAATTGCTAAGGATAATTGATAATCCGGAACAACGACTCTTGCGCTCTTCTCGAATTCCTCAACTGTAACAGATACAACTTTGGCTGGGCTTAAAGCATTCTCAATTAATTTGGCAGGATCACTACTCCAGTTGATAATATCGATTTTCTCATTGCGAAGCTCATGCACGATGGCATTGACTCTCGCTCCGTTTAAGCCGACACACGCACCTACTGCATCAACATCAGGGTTGTTGCTGAATACTGCCATCTTTGTTCTAGAACCTGCTTCTCTGGAAATACTCTTAATCTCAACAGTTCCATCCTGGATTTC
>JBASOB010000220.1:0-2937 GCA_049657865.1 Mobilitalea sp. | reverse complement strand
ATTCCAAGGGCTAGCGATTCTACTACTAACACATCAGAAAATTTATCAATTACAAGACCGGGAATAAAATCCGCTTCACCGAAGATAATACGGCAGCTGCTGGTATCTACTGTCTTTTTTCGATACTCCCATGCATTTTCAACTCTTAATGTTAGGAACTCATGATCAATCTCCTGTCCTTTCATTCTGGACATCACCCGAACTGTAATCACCGAATTCGTATTAATAAATCCACAACCCAGGTAATAATCATCAAAGTCATGCACATATACTAAATCACCATTCTCAAATTCTCCGGTGATTTTATCTATCTCATTATCATAAATCCAAAGTCCACCACTTTTTAGAGCTCTAGCTTCTCCTTTTTTAACCTTAACAATTGCTTTCACTTTATTCATTCTTATTCCTCCGATCAATTTCATCTGCTAATTTACTACCTTTAGTTATATCATAATTTTCACTTCTTGCAAACTTAAACCTGCAAAAACAGCAAAGAAGCAGAACGTTTTCCGCCTGCCTCATTGTTATTTAAGAATGAAAGTAACTATCTATATCTCTTCTTACTTCTTGCGGTTGAATATAAACAGTTTGCTGAAAAAGTAATTCAATATGATTACGATAACAGCAATGCATGCTTTTACAATCAAACGATTAAAGTCCTTTCGTTCTGTAAATAAATACATTCCCGCCTGTTCTATCCCAAGAGTGATCAGTCTTGCTCCAAAAAACATGGTTAACTTCATGGTTTCCGCTTTTATAGTTTCACTTTTTGATTGAAACACATTAATCTTATTCACAATATAAGCAAAGATAACTGCAATTACCCAAGCCATTGCATTTGCCCGTAGATTCGGAATTCCTAACCGGTATAAGCTTTCATAACTTATAAAATTGACCAAAGTAGTAAGTACACCTGCAATGATATATGTTATGGTTTCTCTATTTACTATTTTCTTAAATAATTCAATCATCTTTGCCTTAATAGAATCCTTTTCCATACCTGCCTCCAAAACCTGCTTTTCTTCGAATTCTATTTTAACATTTTAATCCAGATCAAACAAGCCTCTTCTTACTAACTTGATTGTAGTCGTTGCCGTTTTGGTCTTATTAGAGGTTTTTCCATAAGTAATCAATACATTAACACCGATATCACCCGATGTATTATATTCATCCAGCCGAGATAGCGGTACTGCAATTGCATACTCATCCCAAGCATTTATCTTGTATCTGTATGTATTTTTACCATCTTCTACTACTACCGATGAAGCCACTACCGTATTATCCTCTGTATTTATTAGATAATAGCGATGTGCTGTCTTGGTACCCATCGGATCATCGAAAAAGCTCACATATATTTTCTTGTTAAACAAGATATTATTATCTGCAATACGGAACTTTACCTGCTCTGCTTTTACTGTTCCAAGCGCTAGCGATATTGTACTGTCTTTTGCATTGTTAAGAGTCGTTATTTCACTGCCTGTCGCTAATGTAGTATCATAAATATCATAATCAACATAAACATACTGCATCTGTTGGCCGCTAACCATAATTTTAGAAGTGTTTTTATTGGTTACTACGATTTGAGGCGCTTTCGCTGTAGCACTGTATGCTCCTATCATCGTATTTACAAATAATTTAGCCTCCATTACGCTAGTAACTTTGGAATGTCCTACACCGGAATAGGTGATATTTCCATTATTGTAAATATAATAGTTATTACGTACATCATTTGGAGTAGTAGAATAAAGGCCATTTGTATTATTATCAGATAAGCAGTACCAGACAACGATATTCTTATTCTCCATATCAAGTTGATAGTACTGTGCATGTGTTGTCGCAACGCCAAACGAATCCGATATATTATATGGATATACAGTAAGCTGGCCTTTATTTGCATTCGTCACCCTTGAAGTCTTAAACGAGTCTTCATAATTAGTAGTAGGTACGTTGATGTGACTTCTTAACTGGCCACTACTAGCATACCGATTTAAAATCATATTGGAATAGCCTTGTATATATCCGCTATATATTTTAGTTCCCGAACTATTCTTATAAGCATAATCTTTACCCGAGGTACTTCTATCTGTTTCACTCGCAAGCGTAACTCCGAAGCGATCCATACCAAATACATTACGGAATGTACTATTTAATCCGTATCCCCAAAAGTCTCCATAACTATAAGATCCTGAAGGCAGATTCACAAAAGAAGTAGTATCATGTGTAAATAAAACCGACTTTCCCTCCTCAATAAATTCATCGATATTTTGCAACGCTTTCGCATCTCCAATATCGGAGTAACAATCTGCGAAACCCATGATTATCATATCAAAGTCGTAATAACCATCTCCATTATCGTCACTGCTGTGATTAATTCCACTAGTACCATTATCATAATCATCAGAAAGTATATTATTTGCACGGTGATTGGATTTGTATATGAACGTATTTACATCCCAAGACTGAATATGTATCGTATAATCATTCAGAGTATTGATCAGGCTGTAAAAAGTCGAGCTCGGATTAGCTAATTCAGCCGCTAAATCTAGATTATTGTCATAATTATTGTTCGTGTTATCATTTGCCTTGATCTGCAAGATATACAAATCAATCTTTGCGGCCGTCTCAAGCGCACTATAATCGATTACAGAATCACGAATTTCATTATTCGTAGAAGATACTATTTCTAATTTCCATGGCAGGACGCCATAATAGTCTTCTTCTAAGGTACGTGTCAGCGTATAATTCACTCCCGGCTGTAATCTTTTATAATTTACTGCATAATTCGAATCATTAATAATCTGTAAACTGCTCATATTCTCAGTTGCTTCATCATATTTACCATCCGCATTCACATCAATATATAATTTGGCTGTATAATATTCGGAGGACGAAGCATTCTCACTGCTAATATAGAACTTGTACTGCAAGGTTCTAAAA
>JBASOB010000219.1:0-2183 GCA_049657865.1 Mobilitalea sp. | reverse complement strand
TACAGCCTTCTTTCGTGTTTTTCTTAGTCGTAAAATATTATAAAGAAAAACTGTATGATTGGGAAGTAGATTTTATCTACTTCCTATTTTTTTATTCCTTTTGCCAATAATAATTATACTCCAACTTTCTTGAAGTTTATGTCATATTTTTTACCTGTCATACTATTGTTGCCATTATAGCATATATTTTAGACATACAACGTCCCTTGATATAATTATTAAAATTTATTTTATATATGCCACAAAAGCTCTGCGTATAAAGCTTAATTCCATATGAATTTTCTCATTAGTTTCATATATCCAGAATGTTTTCGCTCTATTATACTCATTATAATATCTTATTTATACACTCCATCTTGAATATTAATTACCACAAATATTGTCTCAGTATCTATAAACCCACATGTAATTAGGCAAATAAATGAGCTCAATGCTAGATTTTCTGCTTTCATAACATATTTCTTCCATTTATTTAGAATCAGGAATATAATTAATTATAAATGCCAAAAACCAATTTCCTGGAAATGGAATATAAAAAAGGAGGTCAGAATATGTATCATACGTCAAAGCATCCAAATAATGCAGCATCTCATAAAAACATCTTTACGCTTCTACTCGCATTCGCTAATATCATAGCTCTTATACTAAGTATTCTTTATCTTATCAATCCTGCGGATAATATCGTAACCAATATCTTAGGGGCTTATCTTCTTCTGATACTCGCAATCAATTTAATGGCTGCAACAAAAGACCGAAAATTCAGTTATGGTTATCTTATCTACTCGGCAATCATCAGCCTTGCCATTCCGATCCTAAATACGGTTACATCTTCTGCCCCTACGAACACTGCCTCACGCAGCTACATCGCTATATTTCTTATTCTATTTGGATTTTTAGCCGGATTCTCATATTTAAGCTATGGATTTCTTTCAACGAATAATAGTAACCCGGATAGACAGTCAAAATCAGTACCGAATAACAGGCTTAAATTGGCCGGAATACTTATTCTGTGGTTATTATCCTTCGTTGTACTGGTATCGGCCCTCTTTGTCTGCTATCTTTTTCTTAGCGGGAAGGACACCGGTATTCTAGAGGTCTTTCTACCAGAATACTCCCTCTTCTTTGGGTTCTATTTTCTGGCGATTGCTGTATATGCCTTTAAGTTATCAATCAATCGATTCCCTATCCTTGCCTTTGGTACTGGGGTTCTTGGTATGATACTTTTTATCCTATGCTGTCTTCCTCTATTCTCCACACCAAAACTTTTATCTAGTGCAAACAAGGAATATACCCAGGCCTTCGGTGCTCTGCCCGAAACCGACAACTCAATTACTCCATTTAAAAATATAGAATTTTCCATCCCTGAATACTTATTCGGTACGAAGACAGGCGATTACTCCGTAACAGAAAATATTCTTTATTACCAGGGTACGCAAGGAGTTGATAAGGGGATCAAATTATATTTCGATGTCTATCAACCAGCCAAAGACTCTTCCAACCTTCCGGGAAAAGGTTCCGCGCTTATACGAATCCATGGTGGCGCTTGGAATATCGGAGATAAGAGTGCCTCAAATTATGCACAGGTGAACAAATATTTTGCCAGTCAAGGGTATGTTGTATTTGATATACAATATGGTTTGAATAATCAGGATAAGTTTGTTGCTTATGCTCCTGTTCCTCTAAATGTGCAAGGGGCATTCACAATAGATGATATGATTCGACACATTGGAATATTTTCAACCTATCTCTGCGACCACCAAGATGAGTATGGTGCTAATACTGACTCCGTCTTTATCTCCGGTGGTTCCGCAGGCGGTCAGTTGACAGTTGCTGTCGGTCTTGCAATTGCAAATGGTGGTTATTCCGATATTCTGGATTCCAGAATCAAAGTAAAAGGTATCATTCCCTTCTATCCTGCCAATGGTCTGGCAAATATCGGTGGTAAGAAAGAACTTGTTGACCCTGCACTGCTGGTAGACAAGAACAGTCCACCCTGCCTCATTTATCAAGGAACTCACGACGGTATTGTGGATCCGCAGATTGCGAAAGACTTAAAAGCAAGTTATACGCAAAATGAAAATTCTAAATGCGCACTGATAATGATGCCATTAGCAAGCCACGGCAGTGACTTCTATTACTCCAGCTATTATAACCAAGTATTTATTTACTATATGGAGCGGTTC
>JBASOB010000218.1:0-6344 GCA_049657865.1 Mobilitalea sp. | reverse complement strand
CAGCAGTATAGAGTGTATTTGTTAAGTCTTATTGATTTAGCATTTGCACTTTTTTGATCTTGTGATGTTTGAATAGTCAATCACTCATGGAGTATTTGATAAATCTTAAAATAACACACTTTTTAGAAAGATAGCCTCATTGTTATGAGGCATCAATCAGATATAATTAGGATATAAAATTTGAGGAGGATACAAGTTATGAAAAAGAAATTTTCGGCTTTATTAATCTTAATGGCTATGTTAGTGACGATGGTAGCAGGATGTTCAAAAACAGAAACAAGCAATGTGGCAGCTACACCAACAACAGAGCCAACAGTAGCAGCAACAACGGAGGGTAGTAGTGACAGCAGCACAGATTCAGAACAGAAATTCGTAGGTATCACATTTCCTACCGTTGGCAATGATTTTTTGGCTATGCTAAGCGATAACATGAAAAAAGCTCTTGAAGATGCAGGCTGTAAAGTGCAGCTTGACGCAGCGGACAACGATGTAACGACTCAAATTGAACAAATTGAGAACTTTACAACAATGGGCTGTGATATTATTGTTGTTTGGGCTGTTAACGGTGAAGGAGTATCTAGTGCTTGTCAAAAAGCGATGGATAAGGGTGTTCAAATATTAGCATTTGCATATGAAATTCCTGGTGCAAGCGGCAGCGTTATTTCTGCATCAGATGAATTAATGGCAGCACAAGCAGTAACAATGATGAATGAATGGATTGAAAAGACATTTCCTGATGCAAAAGATGGAGAAGTGAAAATATTAGCTCTTACTGCTACTACTACTCCTGAGCTTGGAATTAGAAGCGATGCATTGAAGAAAATTGCAGACAATAAAAAAGTAACTTTAATTACACAAGAAGTTGCAAGTGCAGACAGCAGTGATGAGGCACGTAAAACAACCGAGAATAGTTTTCTCACGGATAGTGATATTGATGCGGTCTTAGCATTAAACGGAACAACAGCACTAGGAGCAGAATCTTTCATTGATTCTTCGTCCTCTCCTGTTACAGATAAGAGTAAATTCGCTATCTTCTGTGTAGATGAATCACAAGAAATTATTGCTAAAATAACAGCATCTGCAACAAATGAAAGCGTACTTAGAGGAACGGTATCAATGGGAACGATGGATGATACGATTAATGATTTTATGAAGGGTATGGATCCTCTTCTGAAAGGTGAAGCACCTCAACATATAACAGGTACCGCTTTCCCTATCAATGTAGATACTTTAACTGCAGCTCAGTAGAATAACAGATAGCAGAATCAATCTTTAACAAAAGGGGCATTGCTCCAGACAAATGTCTAGCAATGCTCCTTTTTGTTAACATAAGACAAGTTTTGCTGCTTGTCATTGTATAAAGTAAGGAAGGATGTGTGGAGAGTGTCAGAAGAAGTAGTATTGAAATTAAAAAATATTACAAAGCGTTATCCGGGAGTAGTAGCACTTGATAATGTAAGCGTGGATTTTAAAAAAGGAGAAATTCATGCCTTACTTGGAGAAAACGGTGCAGGTAAATCAACACTAATAAAAGTTTTAGCTGGTGCAGTACAAAATGATGAAGGTTCCATTTGGATTAATGGTAATGAATATGATAAAATGACACCGATTCTTTCTAGAAACAATGGTGTAGAGGTTATATATCAAGAATACAATCTGGTAAGTGGATTAACCGTAGCAGAAAATGTTTGCCTAGGTAGACAAATGAAAGGTATTGTTAATAAAAAGGAAATGTACGATATCACAAAAGCATTATTTGATAAATATGAAATAGATATTGATCCGAAAGCGTATGTAAGAGATTTGTCTTCCGCGAAACAGCAATTGGTCGAGATTACAAAAGCAATATCAAAAGATGCACAAATTATTGTTATGGATGAACCTACCGCTCAACTTACAATGACAGAGGTGGAGCGTTTATATGAGATTGTTAGAAATTTGAAAGCGAAGAATAAGACTATTATTTATATATCTCATCGTTTGGATGAACTTTTTGCAATTACGGATAGTATTACAATTATGAGAGATGGCTGTTATGTGGACACGGTTGAAACGGCATCGACCTCTAGGGACGAACTGATTACACTTATGGTGGGTCGAACCTTGAAAGATACTTACCCAAAAAGAAACTGTATCAAAGAGGACACTATATTTGAAGTAAAGGATATTAGCGGTTATTATAATAATAAAACATCATTTTCACTAAAAAGAGGAGAAATCTTAGGCTTCTCAGGTTTGGTTGGTGCCGGGCGTACAGAATTAATGAGAGTTATCTTTGGAGCAGATAGGAAATTAACAGGAATTACTTATGTTAACGGAAAAGAAGTGATTATAAAATCACCTCAAGATGCGATTCGTAAAGGAATTGGATTAATACCGGAAGATCGTAAGGTACAAGGATGTTTTATGAATAATACAATTGAATGGAATATAAGCATTGCTAATATTGGAAAATTAACCACGGGTGGTTTGGTGGATAAAAAGAAAATTCGTAAACAAGCAGAAGAATATAAAGAATTATTGAATATTAAAACACCCTCCCTAGAACAGCTTGTAAGTAATTTAAGTGGAGGAAATCAACAAAAAGTGGTACTTGCCAAAGTACTGGCAACCGATTCTGATATTATTATATTTGATGAACCGACAAGAGGGATTGACATTGGAGCCAGACATGAAATATATATTCTAATGTCAAAGCTGGTGGAAAGCGGAAAGTCAATCATCATGATTAGTTCTGATATGGAAGAACTGATTGGTATGTCAGACCGAGTTATCATTTTAAATGAAGGCACCATATCTGGAGAGCTTGGTAAAGAAGATTTCAAGCAAGAGATAATAATGAAATACGCATCTAAGGAGGTATAGAAAGTGAACAATAAAATAAAATATATATTGAAAAGTAATGTAATGATTTTGATTCTATTACTGCTGATTATTATTTTTAGCATCTGGACACCAAATTTCTTCTCAATTAGAAATATTATGAATATCTTAACGCAAAACGCATATTTCATAATTGCGACCATTGGTGTAGCAATTATTATGATAAGCGGCGGCACCGATCTTTCTGTAGGACAGGTTATGGGAGTAATTGGTGTATGTATCGGTATTATGATTAAGAATTTAGGCGTTCCTGTTCCGGTAGCAATCTTAGTCGGTATTTTAATCGGGATAGGTCTTGGTTGTTTTAATGGATTTGCTGCAAATTTATTAAAGATACATCCAATGATTGTAACGTTAGCAACGATGACTATTTTTAAAGGAATCTCCTATACCTTATCCGGTTCAAAATCCTTCTTTGATTTTGGAGATACCTATAAAATGATTGGACAGGGCGAGATTTTTGGAATTACGGTTCCTGTAATAATTGCTATCATTATCGCTATTATTATTCATTTTATGCTGGAAAAGACATGCTTTGGTAGATTTATCTATGCAGTTGGTGCGCCTGGAAGTGAAGCAGCGCGTCTGGCAGGTATTAATGTAAAACGTATTAAGGTAATGGTATGTGCAATTGCAGGCATTCTATTTGCAGTATCTGCTATCGTATTAACCTCTCGTGGTGACTCAGCAAGTTCTAACATAGGGCCTGGAGTTGAGTTCGATGCAATTACAGCTTGTGTACTAGGCGGTGTATCCTTCATCGGCGGTGAAGGACGTGTTAAGGGAGCAGTCATCGGCTGTCTGATTTTAGGTGTACTGAGTAACGGAATGCAGCTCATCGGTATGGGAACCTATACACAAAACATTGTAAAAGGATTTATCTTAATTGCCTCCATCGGCTATGATACCTACCAAAGGCAAGTAAGAGTTAAGAAGGTTGCTGTAAAATAAATGAAGCAGTTAGGATTATGATTGGAAACGCGAGGGCAAAAATATCTTTTTTGTCCTCGCGTTTTCTATCATAAAGAAGAAAGAAATAAATAATAAAAATGGAAGAAATAAATAATAGAAATTGAAGAGTTGTGGGAAGGAGCTCCAAGTCCTACTTGAGAGGAGGGAACATCTAATAAAGTAAAAGCCTAACCGGAAGTAGGCAGAGAGGGAGGGAAAGCTAATACATAAAGATAGTTCATATCTTAGATATTAAAAAACATAGGCTGCTTTTTATCCTGCTTCGCAGTAATAACAAGTAGGTTGAAGGGAAGAGATGAAATAGGCGCTTATTTAAAATAAATAACGAAATGAACCTTTTATTATAACTGATATAATTAGGTAATAGAAAAAATAGAAAAGGGGAAATAATCATGAAGATAAAATTTGGAATCATTGGATATGGCTTTATGGGGCATGTTCATGTTGAAAAGCTTTTGATGCTAAAAGAAGTAGAGGTAATTGCAGTTTGTGATAACAATCCTGAGAAACTTCAAGATGTACCAGAAGGGATTCAAAAATATACAGATATGGATGAATTGTTAAAGAATGAGGATATCAATACAGTTATTATTGCTATTCCAAATCATCTCCATATGGATGCTGTAATTAAGTCAGCTCGTGCAGGTAAACATATTTTATGTGAAAAGCCGGTTGCTATGACAGTAAAAGAATTAGATAGGATGATTGAAGTAGTCGAAGAATGTAGAGTAAAATTTACCGTTCATCATCAGAGACGTTGGGACTGTGATTTTAGAACCGCAAAAGAAGTTTATGATAAACAGATGGTTGGAAAAGCTTATACAATTCAATCTAAATTATATGGTTTTAATGGGAATATGCATGACTGGCATATTTATAATAAATTTGGTGGTGGAATGCTTTATGATTGGGGTGTTCATTTGATTGATCAGATGCTCTTTATGGTTGACAGCAAAATCAAATCTGTCTTTGCGGATGTCCGTAACATTATCAATGAAGAGGTAGATGATTATTTCAAGATTATCCTTAAGTTTGAAAATGGTGTTACCGGCGAAATCGAATTAGGAACCTATTTCCTAGCAGATAAGGAAAAATGGTTCGAAAGACACTGGTTTATCGGAGGAGATACTGGAAGTATGTATTCAGACGGGTTTGCACCAGAAGGAAAGATTGTACGAACTACCAGACTTTTAACGAATGTTGCTGGCAAAACTACAATGACAGCTTCCGGACCCACAAGATCCTTTGGACCGCCTACACAGGGACTGATTGCGACAGAAGAACTTCCGAAAATAGATACCGATCAAGTAATGTATTACTATAATTTTATAAAAGCCATGAACGAGGAAGAAGATTTCGTTGTTAAGATTCCGGAAGTAAGAAGAGTGTTATTACTAATGGAAGCAATCAGAGAATCTTCTGTTACGGGTAAATCTATCGATTTTGAATAATGAAAAAATATGGCTGCTGTTAAAAATCATATAGAGATTTTGCAGCAGTCAAAGATATAAAATAAGTAGTTATAAATTAAGGAGGATTATTATGATAAATAAAATAAAACGCTCCGTGTCTCTCTATAGTCTTCAAGATCAATATGCCAGAGGTAAAATGAAGCTAGAAGATATGTTCCAATACTTGAATGATCTTGGTGCAGGTGTGGAGTTTATCAGTGACCAGATGTTAAAGAGCACTCCCGAACCAAGTGAGGAAACCTTAGCAGAATGGGATAGACTGATCGATAAATACCATCCGACCTTGGTATGCAATGATGTTTTTATTAATACCAGTCTATATAAGAATCGAACTCTTACCTTGAGGGAAGCCACCGACTTATTGATTAAGGAGATTAAGTTAGCGAATCGTCTTGGATTTCCTATGATACGACTGGTTTCTAATACACCGGCAGAAATCATTGAGCCTGCACTCCCTTACGCTATCAAATATAATGTAATACTTACCTTAGAAATTCACGCTGGAATGAGTTTTGATGGTGCACTTACACAAGCTTTTCTAGAGGTAATGAAAAGATTAAATACTCCTTATGTTGGTCTTACGATTGATACTGGTATTTTCTGCCAACGTCACCCTAGAGTATCTACTGAATATTTCCGCTCGCTTGGTACCAATCATGAAGTGATTCAATATATAGATCAAATTTTCGAGAGTGGCATTGATCCAAAAACCAAATTTGCGGAAGCAAACAAGATGGGAAAAGAATTTCCGGAGGATTTGCAAAAGCTAATTAAAAGTAATAATGATTTTGAATATGCATTGTTTAGTACCGGTTATGAGACGAGTGATTATCATATTCTTGATGAATATATGCCTTATATTAAGCATTTTCATGGAAAAATTTACGAAATGACAGAGGATGGGGTGGAATATTCAATTCGGTTTGATGAAATTGTAAATTATTTGATCGCGGCTGGTTATGAAGGTTATATTTCTACAGAATATGAAGGCAACCGTTTTACGCTGCCGAATATGCC
>JBASOB010000217.1:0-4733 GCA_049657865.1 Mobilitalea sp. | reverse complement strand
GTCGTAAAGTTCAGCATGATAATAAAGTCCGTCACTTTCTATTGCACTGCCTTGGCTGCATAACTCAGTCAGTAATTCAGCGGCTTCTTTCTCCGTGAAGTAATAACGATCTACGATGAGCTCTGGTGATTGTGCACCACGATATCGCAATGCACGAAGAACAAGCTGCAACCTCGCTTCTCTGTCCTCTGCAATAAGTGCTGCAGTGTATTTATCCTCTTGTTCCGCAGCAATCCACAACCCTGGTTCGATATATTTTGCCTGTTCTTGTCTTGCAAGCTTTTCCAACCACTCAATGGGAACGTCAAGCTCTCCGGCAATCAGGTCGCCTTCTATCATTAAAAGGGAATGCAGCTGTTTTTCATCCTCCGGCATACGTCTGCGTTCCGATACCAATGCAATTTGTTCCGGAGCCGGAGCAATCATCTGCGCAGATTTCAGCGCTTCTTCCGTTGCCGCTTGTATTCCCATCGGTGTAGGGGAATAATCATACATCATAACAGCTTCTGACTGCCTGCGCAAGGGAAGAGATAAAGGTGATGGCTTGTCCAGATACATTTCTCTGATTTGGATGGCGCCGGAATGAATTCCTTGCAGTACTGTTTCTAATCCCTTCAGATCCCAGTGATCCTCTAGGCATTCTCTTTTTGTCTCACGAATCAGAGGATGGTTCTTATATTGCATCAGGGAATCTAGCATCTGCGCGCTGCGAAGCCGCTGTACCCATAACGGCTGTCGCCCTGCCTTCCTTACGCCCATCATGAGTGCATGGGCTGCATTGTAACGGAAGGTCATATTAAACAGTGGTGTTACCGGTAATACTGCTTCTAAAATTAATCTTGCTGTTTCCGTCGGTATACTCTGCAATAAGCCTTCCGGCAGCTCATATTCACCATATGGGAACATGAGAAATCCATCATCATCTTCAAAACAGCTGATATTTGTCTTAATCTGTTGTTTGGCTGCTTCCCTTGCAAGAATTGCCAGCGGAGAATTCACCTGACGTCCGAATACAGAATGCACCATCATCTGATGACTTCCGGTTTCATCGTGAAAATGTTCAATAATAATCGTATGATCATCCGGTAATACTTCCGTTGCAGCTATCTGTCTGCAGATTAAGTTTTCCGCACTATGTGCTGCAGCCTCATTCAGTCCAAGTTTACCTAATTCTTCGAACAGTAATCCTTCTTCCTGTGCTATCCCAAGCTTTCGCAGAATAGATCCAAAAGCAAGACCTGTCTGAAGCCTTCGCCCTGTGACTTCCGCTTTGTAAAACGGGGGTGTTGCTCCAAACATAGAAGACTGCGTTACAATTACATTGTCTTTCTGTATTTTATCAATCCGCCAAGCAAAGGTACCCAGAAGAAATTTATCACCGACGCGTGCTTCAAAGACAAATTCTTCATCTACTTCACCTAGTTTTACTCCAGTTTGAGTTTTCACGGCAAACAAGCCTTTGTCCGGTATCGTGCCTCCTGCCGATATTGCCAGCATGCGGCTGTAGGAATCTCCCTCTACTCGCTCATGGATACGATCATAAAGTACTCTTGGTCGAACCGGAATGTTGCGTTCATGCTCATAATCACCTGCCAGCATACACAGTACGTCTCTTACATCTTCTTTGGTTACCTCTTTGAAGGGATATGCTCTTGGTAAAATTTCCATCACTTCATCTATATGATATCCATCGTCCGTAGCCATTGATACCAAGTGCTGTGCTAATACATCCAAGCACATTTTCGGCGGACGGGAATACTCCACTCCTCCATTTCGTGCAACCTCCGCGGTCAGTCCGCAGTATAATCCATCGGAAGCTGTTCTCGGAAATATCTTCATGACGCTGACCCGTTCTGGATTATGTCCAGCCCGTCCTAAGCGCTGCATGGTACTTGAGATAGAACGTGGGCATCCAATCTGAATCACCTGATCAATATCACCGACATCAATTCCTAATTCCATTGACGAGGTAGCGCAAAGCAACCTGAGATTCCCACTTCTTAGAGCATGTTCCACTTCAAAGCGCTGTTCTTTGGATAAACTGCCATGATGTGTTCGTGCAAAGCCTTCCCCTCCGAGCGAATTTACAAAATAAGCGAGCTTTTCAGCAAAGGCACGTCCATCTACAAAGGCAATTACGCTACGTGAATGCAAGGAAATATCATAAACCGCTCTTGCGATTTCCTGCCAGACAGAATCTTTATGTATCATCTGCCCCTCAGGCTTCGAATCAATGACTTCAATCTGAATTTTCTTTCTCATCTTGGGTGCAACTATCGTAACAGGTTCAGAAGACAGGTATTCGGCTGCTCCCTCTAATGGTTCTATCGTTGCAGACAAACCGATGCGCTGCAGTGGTTTAGGACATAGTTTGTCTAACCGTGCAAGCGATAGCATCAAATGCGCGCCACGCTTGGAATCAATGATCGCGTGAAGCTCATCTATAATCACGGCCTTTGCTGTTCCTAGGATCTTCTGACCTGATTTGCTGGTAATCATTAAAAACAGGGATTCCGGCGTAGTAATTAAGATATGCGGTGGCGTCTTAATCATGCTTCGTCGTTCTTTCTGCGGGGTATCACCGGTACGAATCGCGATATGCAGATCAAAAGGCGTACTTTTCGTGGAGGGATTTCTACTGCGTTCTTCTTCTAAAATACCATTCAGCGGACGGCGAAGATTTTCGCGAATATCGCTGGCCAGTGATTTCAGTGGAGAGACATAGATTAATTGAAGTTCATTTTCCAGCGTACCAGCACGCGACTCTGACATCAGTTTATCGATAAATACTAAAAAAGCAGACAAGGTTTTACCTGTACCGGTTGGTGCAGATACCAGGGTATCTCCACCAGCAGCAATCGCAGGCCAAGCTTCCTCCTGTACTGCAGTCGGATGCTCAAACGTATGGCGAAACCAATCCGCAGTGATGGGATCAAATAGATCAAGTGAATTCGACAAGATAAGGCTCCTTCCACAATACAATTTATCTTAGGAATTATTATAAGCAATAGTCTCAGATAAAAACATTATTGAATTATTGTTCTATATTTCCAAAACCATTTTCTATTCATGCAGAAAATAATCTTGATTTCTAGTTAATTCTTATTATCACATTGTCTCGATTATATTACATTCTAAATAATATCATTATTGATCACTATACAGACTACATACTCCATCTGATTATTCAGATTATAACTCATAATTTAGTATATTTCCATATAATACTAGTTTGTATCGAAAATTTTTCACTAAAAACAGCCCAAGCAGAAATATGATTTCTTTAGCATAGACTAGGTCAATAACCAAATCCATTTAAAAAATCATATTGATGTTCCGCTTGAACTGTTTTCTTAGATAATAAAAATAATAATAATAATTTGTCCTCGTAGTATGATTATTATCCAAATAATTTTATAAGACTATATTATCGTTCGAAATTTGTTATTTCGTTACAGCTGCATTTTCAGGAAACCAACGAGTTGTTTTATTCGCAATCTGTACAAGAATCAGCATAATTGGTACTTCCGTCAACACTCCCACTGTTGTAGCAAGTGCTGCTGGTGAATCCATTCCAAATAAAGCAATTGCTACCGCTACTGCTAATTCAAAGAAGTTAGAAGCACCTATCATACCTGCCGGAGCTGCAATATCATGAGGAAGCTTTAAGAATTTTGCTGCCATGTAAGCGATAAAGAAGATTAGGAAGGTCTGAATGGTAAGAGGAATTGCGATTAAAAGGATATGAAGCGGATTACTTAATATCGTCTCACCCTGGAAGGAAAAGAGTAATATTAAAGTAAGCAGTAACCCCATTGTTGTAACCCCATCAAACTTCGGTAAAAATTGCTTTTCGAAGAAATCAAGACCTCTTCTTTTGATAACTCGCATTCTTGTCAGTACCCCAGCAGTAAGTGGAATTACGACAAACAGCACTACGGATATGATTAAGGTATTCCATGGAACAGAAACATCACTTACTCCAAGAAGGAATTTAACAAGTGGTACAAAAGCAACAAGAATAATCAAGTCGTTAGTTGCTACTTGAACTACGGTATATGCAGGATTTCCTTTCGTAAGAGTGCTCCATACGAAAACCATTGCGGTACAAGGCGCCGCGCCAAGTAGCACTGCACCGGCCAGATACTGTTTTGCCAAATCGGCTGGAATTAAACCCTTGAATATCACATAGAAAAACAATACTGCTATTCCATACATCGTAAAAGGCTTGATTAACCAGTTTGTAATCCAGGTTACATATAGTCCTTTCGGATTTTTACGAACATGCTTAATACTGTTAAAATCTACTTTCATCATCATCGGATATATCATGACCCATATTAAAATTGCAGTCGGTATGGATACATTCGCATACTCAAATTGATCAAAGAACTTAGGTACTCCAGGAAGGAACCTTCCTATTAATACTCCTGCTGCCATGCAAAGGATTACCCATACTGTTAAATATTTCTGAAAGAATCCTATTCCTATTGATTTTTCTTTGCTCATATATTCTCTCCTTATAAATTTATTTTGTTCGAAATTCATTCTGATTTCATAATTACATTCTAGGTAAGAATATGAATATCCTTTTATGCTTCTTATATTGAACCAAATCACGCATGCTGCGTGATAGCCCTTTCTAGTTTTTGTGCTATACCTATTGCTTTGGCGCAACTTTTCTTTTACACTATTCTCATCTTAAAAAAAGGAAAAACCTCACAGATGAGAGC
>JBASOB010000216.1:0-24410 GCA_049657865.1 Mobilitalea sp. | reverse complement strand
GTCTTTTCTTTCTCCTCCTGCTGATGGAAAGCCTATCATTACTCTTTGATACCCAACAGAATCAATATAGTTTTGATAACCAGAAGGATTATTTACGACAAAAACGATATTTGAACTTCTGTTTTTTGATAGGATTGGCAATATACTCTCCACTTGTGTATTCTGTACTGGAACTATAATATAATCATAGATATCATTTTCTTCAAGATTGTCAATTATTGTAACTTTTATCTTTTCTATTTCTCCACTGATTGCATTTTTAAGTATTATACCATCTTTTCTAAGTTCTTCTAACCGTTTCCCTCTTGCAAGTAACGTGATATCAACTCCTGAAAGAGATAATTTACCTCCAAAAATACTTCCAATTACGCCTGCACCATATATTAATATTTTCTCTTTTCTTAATTTATTCTCAATCATATTTACCTCCATTTTACTGCTTTATCCCTTTATAAATAGATACTATATCACTATTTCTGTCTAATATGGACTTTAAAACATCCCTTTATCAAAACGCAAAATATCCTCTATTTCCTTTCACCGGATTGTAGAGGATATTTTTAATGTCATTTTTTTGTTTCTAATATTATCTGAGAATTTAATCATACAATAACTTTTCATATTTAGAAGGCTTCACATATTCATATAACTTTATAAATTCATAATCTGTTGTTTTACTGACAATATGGAAGATGCGCTCATCGAAAATTCATCCAGTCCATATTCCACTAAGGTTGGGATTGCCGTCTCGTCCCCAGCCATCTCTCCGCACATACCGACCCATTTTCCATTCTTATGAGCACCGTCAATCGTCATTTTAATCAGTTTCAAAACAGCTGGATGCATTGGATTATATAGATATGCCAGCTTCTCATTCATGCGGTCTACCGCAAGGGTATATTGTATCAAGTCATTTGTTCCTATTGAAAAGAAATCTACATACTGCGACAATTCTTCTGCGCACACAGCTGCAGAAGGAATCTCAACCATAATGCCCCATTCTATAGCGTCGGAATATGACTGACCTGATGTCTCAAGCTCTCTCTTACATTCCCCCACTATTTCCATTGCAGACATAAATTCCTCCAGCCCTGAAATCATCGGAAACATGACGCTGAGGTTCCCATGAATAGAAGCTCTTAATAAGGCTTTTAATTGTGTTTTAAAGATATTTTTCTGTTCCAGGCATATTCTGATCGCCCGGTATCCCAGAAATGGATTCATTTCCTGTGGCAGGTCCAAATACGGCAGTTTCTTATCTCCACCAATATCCAGTGTTCGAATCACTACTTTCTTTCCTGCTGCCTTTTCTAATACAAATTGATAGCTTTCATACTGCTCCTGCTCCGTGGGTTCACTGCTACGATCCATATATAAGAATTCGGTCCGAAACAATCCGACACCATCTCCGCCATTCGCAATCACTTGGAGTATATCTTCCGGTTTGCCGATATTACCTGCAATATAAATTCTCTTGCCCTCCCTTGTAATCGTATCGCAAGAGACTAATGTTTTCAGCTGCTCGAGTTCTTCTAGGTAGGACTGAATTTTCTTATGATATACTGCTATCACGTCTTCCTCTGGATTTATGATCACAATTCCTTCAAACCCATCTACGATTACCGTATCGCCATTATGCACAGAGCAAGTAATATCAGCCATTCCTACCACTGCAGGTATTTCCAGTGTTCTGGCCATAATAGCAGAATGTGACGTTTTACCTCCCACATCCGTTAAAAATGCAATCACTTTACTTTTATCAAGTTGGGCTGTATCCGAAGGAGTGAGATCATGGGCAACGATGATGGTATTACTGCTACTAATTTGAGTATCATAATTGATTCCGGTTAGATTTGCTATCATTCTGCCCGCTACATCTTTCAGATCTGCTGCCCGCTCTCTTAAATAAGTATCTTCAATTTCTTCAAATATTGCAACATACCGTTTTGACACTTCACTGATGGCTTTCACTACATTAAGATGGTTATCTTCTATCTCCGCAATAATTGCTCCGCTTAATTCCGGATCTTCCAGCATCATGATATGTGTTTCAAAAATTGCAGCTTCCTCTTCCCCCATGGACTTTGCAGCCTGTTCTTTAATTTTTTCTAATTGTTTCATCGATTTTTCAACTACTGCCAGATACTTATCCTTCTCCGCCTGTATATCTTCCGTTAATCCATCAACAATCTCAATCTCTTCACGAACTTGTAGTTGGACAGTTCCAATTGCATATCCTTTTGAAGCTGCAATCCCATTTTTCATGTTTGTCCCATTCCTTTCACAGTCTGTAAATGAACTGCTCTATACACTATATAATATAAAATTTATTTTCACTCACCTAAGCCGGACTCAATCAGATCAGTCAAATTCTTAAGCGCATCTGCTTCATCTTCACCAGTGCATTCTAAGACTATTTCAGTACCTTTCACGATACCGGCACTTAAGATACCTAAAAGTGATTTTGCATTGTAGCACTTTTCACCATTTATTATATTGATGTCCGATTTAAACTTAGATGCCATTCTCACTAAATTACTTGCCGGTCTTGCATGCAGACCCGATTTGTTGATAACGATTATGTTTTGTTTTATCATTAATACCTCCATGTTATCGCTACGTAGCATCTCAATACCAAAATGAGCAAGGAATGAGTACCACTATGCAAGTTTCGCAGTTCTTCTCTATGTGAAGATGCATTTTCTTCACATTTTTACTTCTACTGTTACAGAATACCAGTCTTTATTGAAATAAGTTTCGGCATATTCTATTGCTTTCCCAGCTTCATCAAAAGTTGTTCTTTTAACGAAAAAGGTATCTGTATTCTTCTTCACATTCATTAGTTTGGCGATCCTGCTGTCATTAACTTCTTTGATTGAATAATTCTCAGTTGCATAAACCGGAGTTATTTTGTTTTCTGCCAAGGTCTTATAAAATGATTTATTTTCCCGTATTCTCTCGGCCTGCACAAGGCTAAGCATGTTACTATCCATAAAGGAACTTTGATACGCAATCGGCTCATTATTCGCAAGTCGTAATCTCTTTACGCATATGATCGGTTGATTCGATGGAATGAATAATTTTTCTGCGATACTTTCATTCTCGATTTCTTCGATTTTGTCTACCTGCATATCAATCTTATAACCTTGTTGTAATAATTCATTACTGAAACTGATTGAAGTTAACTTACGGTTCATATGTTTTCTAGCAACAAATGTCCCTACACCCTGTACGCCAATCAAGTAATCTTCATTAATCAAATCATTAAATGCTTTTCTGACCGTTATGGTGGATACATTGTATTTCTCCATAAGGATGGCTCCACTATCGACTTTATCACCCGGTTTTAGTTCACCCGATTTAATTGCATTAATAATATCCTGCTTTATTTGTAAGTACTTGGGAATCTGATATTCCATAAAAATATATAACCTCCTAATATGTTAACATACTCAATGATTAACAGTATAACATAAGCTTGAACTATCTCCAAATACTAAGTTTTATCATGTATTATTATCTTCTTTACTTAATTATTTATTATAATCTTCTGTCTTCTGCTCTCAGCCTTCTGTTCTCTATTCTCTGTCTTCTGTTCACTATTCTCTGTTCTCCGTCCTCTATCCATCATAATTCAGGAAATCTTACAACGGAGGATTTTGTGGTATCAATAGAACGATCCACTATTTCATTGATCGATAAGCCCGAATCTTCTATCATCGTAAGTTCTAGAAGTGCCATCATATTAAGACCGGCTACTGTATAATACTTTCCTGGATGATTGACACAAATTTCAGCTGCTACGCGAAATGGTGAAGCTCCAAGTAAATCACATGCAAATAAAACTTCATCCTCACCAAATTCCTCCAGCAGAAGATCCACCTTAGTTTTTAGGCTGGCTAAATCATCCTCCTTGGTTAAATCAATAAAATACATAGAATCTGATAGCCCGGATACCATTTCCATGTTCTGTTTTACACCTTCTGCATACCCGCCGTGTCCCATTACTACTACTCTTATCATGTATAGATCTCCTTTCATTTACTCCTCCGTCTGACAGAGAACAAACCATTCTATATCTTACAAAGGGGATGAAGGCCTTAATATTAAACATGCCTTTCTCTACGCTTGCGAATTCTTATCTTCAGGTACAAATTAGCAGGAGAAAGAGTCATTTTTCTTATTAAGGTCTTCATCTCATATGGAATATTTGATCTGCTGATACTTTAATTATGCATAAAATCCTGTTGCGTAACCAATAAAGGTAAGAACGCATGCCATGACAAGAATTAATCCCATCAGCTTAAGTGGAGACCATTTTTTCTTGGAATATAAATAATATACAAACAGAGTCAGAAGCAATGGCAGAATCTTAGGGAAAATCGAATTAACTATGTTATCTGCATTAAAAATAACCTGATTTGCTAATGTTTCTCCTGTCGTAGCATCAAATACATCGCGAACGATCTGAATCGGTAACTTTAAACTTACGAAGGAGGCTGTCAATGCTCCAACAACGACTAAACCAAGTACTGTCATCGTATCTGTCAGTGAGTTCAGTTTGCCGGTCGACATGAACGACTGCATGCCCTCAAGTCCTGATCTGTAACCCAGTTTAAATAAACTCCAGCTTAGGATACAGGTTCCGATAGGATAGATCAACATATAAATTACCGGACCTAACCATCCAAGAGACTGAGACGCCTGTGAGATGGACAAACAGATGGTCAGAAGTATCGGAATGAAAGTTGCAACCCACAGAGAATCACCAATTGCCGAGGTCGGTCCAATCAAAGCAACTTTGACGCTGCTGATTAATTCAGGTGTACATGCTTTATTCGCATTCGCTTCTTCGAGTCCGCAGACAATACCATTACAGATGGATCCGACCTGGGATTCCGTATTAAATAATGTAATGTGTCTGTTTAATGCTTCTGCTTTCTCTTCTTTGGTATCATATAATTCTTCAATTACTGGTGCCATTGCCTGTCCAAATGCCATTCCCAGCATGCTTTCTGCCTGTTGTGAACATCCATTCCAGAAAAACCAATTTAAGAAAGATTTTTTAAGTGTTTTTTCACTGATTTTCTTCGCTTTCATTATAATGTTTCCCCTTTCTTAGCATCTAAGTTTGTAATCGCAACATAATACAGAATTGCAGAGAGAATAGCTACGACTGCAACTGCCATTGTACTTAAATTGAAATAGGTAATCAGAATAAAGCCAAGCAGGAAGATTACAATGTGATATTTTTTCTTCAGTAAGAAGGATAGAATAATTCCCATTCCGAGTGCAGCCATCATACCGCCAAAGATACCCAAAGCAGTGGTAACCCATGCAGGAATGATTGATGCAAAGTCACCCTGAGCAGAAGCAGCTGTCATTGAAGTAAGTACAATGATTGCCGGAATGAAACGACATGCAAATCCAATCAGCTGTCCTAATACGAGATTAGGAATATACATTTTCTTCGTCTCTCCTGCATCTGCATACCTGCGAGCTACAGCATTCAGTGGTAAGTTTAATGCATAGGAAACATTCCACATAATTTGTCCAACTAATCCGCCGATTCCTGCAAACACAACAGCTAAACCAATAATCTGCGTAATATCCATTCCTTTACCAAATACAAGAGCACCTGCAACACCGATGTAAGTAGCATAGGATAAATCCCAGGCAACTGCACCACCAGGTGTTACATTTCCCATATACATGATCTGCAAAGAGATTCCGACTAATACGGCGGTCTGGACATCCCCCATGATGACACCTACGATTAAGGAAGCTACCAGCGGCCTTCCTAACGTATACCAGCCAATTGTATTACCAACGATAGAACCAATAGAACCTAAATACACAAATAGAGCGATTAAAATGATTTGATAAATTTGCATGATTACCCTCTCTTCTCTTATATAGTTTTTTTAAATGTTTCCCAACTCACTTTTGTAGTTGATGGTAACTGTTGAAAACAAACCGTGGTTCCCTTCATTGCTACATTATCAATAATACTGATATCATGATCACTTAAATAAAATATACCGGTAGCACCACCTACCTTATGTATTGTGTCATCCCGTTTTGCAAGATTTCCGAGCATTACCATCTCAACCATTTCTATTTCTTCTTTTAGATCCTCTAGTTTACCCGGAAACTTAACAATGACCAGGCGGTTTACGTTGCTCTCTTGCGCCAGTAAATTTTTAGCCTCTTCTGTCGTAACAATATGTGTCTTGTAGTTTGATGGAACACCCATTGTCATGATTGACTTTAGAACCGGGTTCTTCGCACTTTCATCATCAATTGCAATGATTTCCTTAATTGACAGTGTCGGGCACCATGCGACTATCGTCTGACCATGAATCAATCTGTCATCAACCCTAATATATGTTTTTGCCATTTCCTCCTCCTTTCTTAGATTTATTGCTGCCTCCTCATGAATCTTTTACGCTCACTCCCATTCCTTATTTCTATATGCACTTTCTTATAAAACCTTTATTGTCTGCGATTCTTTTCTGTGCTTCCTCCTTGGTAACTCCTGTAAGGAGGATAACAATCGCTTCCTTTATGGAAAATTCAGTAGCTTCTAACGTTTTCAAAGCTGTTTCCATATCACATCCGGTGCTTTCAGCTACAATTCGTTTGGCACGCTCCACTAGTTTCAGGTTTGTCGCTTTCATATCTACCATTAAATTCCCATACACCTTACCGATTCCAACCATCGACGCTGTTGAAATCATATTCAAAATAATTTTCTGACAGGTTCCGGCTTTTAAACGAGTAGATCCTGTTAATATCTCTGGCCCCGCATCGACTTCAATGGCAACCTCTGCATAGGTTGATAACAGTGCCTCCTTATTGCAGGATATGCTAATACATTTTGCATTCTTCTTCTTCGCATATTTTAATGCTCCAATTGCATATGGTGTTCTACCTGATGCTGCAATTGCAACGATAACATCGTTTTCGCTTATACCGATCGCATATAAATCGTCGGCTGCAACTTCTTCCGAATCCTCGGCACCCTCCACTGCTTTAATAAAAGCTCTATCACCACCTGCGATTATCCCGATTACCTCATTCGTTGTTGAGAAGGTAGGCACGCATTCAACTGCATCCAGAATTCCAAGCCTGCCGCTTGTTCCTGCACCGATATAAATCAGTCTGCCCTTCTTAGCAAGCGCATCTATGACGATATGAACCGTCTGTTCAATCTTTGGCAGAGCTTCTTTGATGGTATCAATAACCTTCTGATCCTCTTCATTCATGATTTGAAGCAGTTCTATCGTGGACAGGGTATCTAGATTCAAGGTTTTAGGATTCCTGCTTTCGGTTTTTAGATGATCTATTTGTACTTTCTCGTTATGATCTACCATAATTTATTCTCAATCAGGCTGGCATACATATAACCAACTGTAAATCCATCATTATTTGATTCAATCTGACGAACCTTCCCTATGGTTGAATAATAGTCCTGATAGGGAAAATCATTAATAATTCCACAAAATACTGAATATTCCCTGAGTCCCGCGAACCATTGTTCCAGTTCCTGTGGTTCCAGTTTGAAATATGCCTGAGGAATAAATCCAACCAAATCTTCAAAATTTTCTCCGTACACTAGTCGGATGCTGCTACCCTTCTCGCGTAGCCTTTTCACTGCGGCCGTTACTGCATCATGCGTATTAATATGTCTAGGATGCATCGATCCTCTCCAATGGGTAATGACAAGATCTACTTTCTCCTCCACAAAATATTGCTCCATTCTAGCTGAGAATTCCTCTAACGAAGGCATATTATTTGAAACATAACCCAGCCATATAGTATCTCCGTTTAGCTTACCGGCAGCACGCTGATTCTGTTCTAATAATTCTTGTAAATATACCCTCTTCGCTTCTTCTGTTGCGTCAGGGTCTTCTAAACGCCCTTGTGTAACATGAATGTAGGTGCAATGAGCACCGTCTGCTGCATACTTCAGCATAATAGGTCCGCCTAAAATCTCAGCATCCAAGGAATGAGCTCCGATACTTACCACTCGTTTTATATCGCTCATAATCCAACTCCTTCTCAAATCGTTTTTTGATAATCTATAAAATTTCTAAAGACTTTGACGCCGTGTTTTTCATAGAATCTTCTTCCCGGAACGTCAGTAGATACAAAATATAGATGATAGATTCCTCGTTTCGCCATCTCTAACTGCATCAGATCAAACAGGATTCCACCTATTCCAAAATTCCTTACTTCATCTTTAATTCCAATCGGTCCAAAGCGCATTGGATTGCCGTCAATCATCCGCATACAGAATCCAACGATATCTTGTTTGGCATCCAGTACAAGTAGGATACAATCTTCTGCTGTATTGTTCTGCATGGAGATCAAAGCATTCCTCTTCCATCCTCCACCGAATTCATTTTTAAGGAATTCGAGTAATTCAAGTGAATATTTATATTCGAAATTCAAGAAGGAAAACCCTGCCTCCTGAGCTTTCTGTAATTTATCCTTTGTTTCTTCACTGATTTGATACCCATGTAAATCCTTGCACATGGAATAGCTTTCTTTTCCTGCAGTATAATGCATGGTATCGAAGAACTGTATTGCTTCACTGTAACTATCTTTATCAATTCCCGGAAAAAAGTAATTAGGACTGTAGGCTCCGAGCGTTACCGTTTCAACGCCCATATCTTTTAACTTTGTCTCGGCATGTTGAACTAATTTGGTTCCAATCCCTTGTCGTCTGTACTCTTTGTTTACAAACAGGACATTGATCCAACCTTTCGTTGGCTCGAGTCCCCTTTCAAGGTAAGGGAATTTTCTTTTGGTTGCAAGCAAAAATCCTGCAACAAGATCTTCTTCTACTGCAACAAAACAAAGTTCGGAATCAAAGTTATCATCAAATAATGCCTGTTTTCTGAACTTATTAAAAGTAATCGGGTCAGCGCTCAGAGTATTATTCCAAAGATCAACTACTTCTTTTTCATACTTTTGACAATAATTTATTATTTGCATTTTCTCCTCCTTTCCTATCGTTTCGCTATTATTTATGGTGCTTATTTAATTAAAGAGCTCTGTGTACTTGGTATGTTTAATTGGCATGTTTATATGTTAACATGTTAACTGAATTTAGTTTATCATATTATATTTTGTTTTGCAATAGTTAATTATTTGTATTTTTCCAAAAAAAATGATCAGAGGATTTTATCTCTAATCATTTTTCCATTTCAGATTATATTTTAGATGCTCTTAAATCATATGATTTTTCAAGGCCGAAAAAGCTTATCAGCTTTTACTTCTAGCGTACCTCTTCGAACAAGCAATACTTATCCCCGCCTGTCTGTTTTGCATAATACATTGCTTTATCCGCTTTTTCTATCACTTCACTGACTCCATTTTCATTTAACTGCTTCACGATACCAATGCTTAAAGAAATTTTAACAGGAGTATTCTCAATTATTATTTCATGAATCGCATTCATTATTTTCTGAGCAACTATTTTTGCATGCTCAATAGTTGTATTTTTTAAGATAACCAAGAATTCATCACCGCCATATCTGCCCGCAATATCTGTTTCACGAATATTTTTTTTAATCGTTTGGGCAACTTGGTTTAAGACCTTATCTCCAAAACTATGGCCATAATGATCGTTAAAGAACTTAAACTTATCAACATCCATCATCATAATTGTAGAATCCATTTGGTTCACTTTCGCATTATGGAACTCATAACTAAGGATGTCATCTAAATAATTACGACTATATAATCCCGTAAGCTGATCATTGTGTGCCATTTCTGTTAATTCTCTGCCTTTTACTCTTTCGGTTACATCCATACAGCTCCCAATATACCCGACAAATTTCCCATGTTCATTAAAAATAGGAACTCCCCTATCATTAATCCATCTCATTTCTCCGTCAAAGCGTGAAAGTCGGTATTCCATTTCAAAGGCTTCTCGTTTACTAAATGCTTCTAAATAGGTTTTTATGCACGATTCCACATCATCAGGGTGTACGCCATTAACCCACCCGTCGCCAGCTTCCTCTTCTAACTTTTTACCAGTAAACCTTAACCAGGTTTCATTAAAATAATTGCATTTGGTATCTGTCCCAGCACGCCAAATCATATTAGGGGAAAATTCAACTATTTCTTTGTATTCTGAATCGCTTAAGCTCATATACAATCCACCTACCCATCTTTTAATCAAGTATCTACCCGAATAAGGCATTTCTATTATAATGTTTCTATCTGATTTCAGTTGATTGATTTGTTTTATGAATATTGGGTAGTCCTCAAACTTATTATTTTCTTCTATTTACTTATTCTTCTGTATATACAATAATTATAATATAACACTATATTTTTTTCAACAAAAAACAGACTCTCTGCTTTAATAGCAGATAAGCCTGTCTTCTATTATATTATCTAAGCTGGTAGCTTACAAATGCTAGTTTTGTATTGTCCGGTGACCAGGAATTCACATTCAAGGTACCCTGACCACCAAATAATTTCACGAGAGTCCAGGGTTCTCCACCTTCTGTACTCATGATGCGAATTTCAACATCTTTATTGGCAGGATGATCTCCCGGTTCTACATCTCCCATTTTATAAGAAACATATGCGATTCTTGCACCATCCGGTGAAACATGTGCAAACCAGTTGTTTCTTTCATCGAATGTCATCTGCGTCTGCTCCGATCCATCCTTATTCATGCGCCAGATCTGCATCAGTCCGCTGCGGACTGAATTGAACCAAATATAATTACCGCAAGGGGAATATTCCGGTCCATCATTTAATCCTGGTGCATTCGTTAATTTGGTCTCAATTCCACCTTCTGCTGGAATTGTATAGATATCATATTCTCCATTACGCTCTGCACAATATGCTAAAGTTGCTCCATCCGGTGACCAGCCATGCAGATAACTCGGAGCTATCGGAGTAATCAAAGTAGGTGTTCCACCTTCAATCGGGAAAATATAAATCCTTGATTTATAATCCTCCTCCGTATGATGACTGACAGCTATTCTTGTGTGATCGGGCGAAAGCACATGATCATTATTGCAGTGATTACATACTCCTGAAGATATCATACTGCTGTTTCCGGTCGCAATATCATAGGAATAGATACGTCCTCCTCTGTTATAAATCAATTTATCACCATTATTCAACCAATTCGGAGCTTCAATTATTGTTTCAAATTCCTGAAGAGCTTCTCGCTTCCCAGTGTCAACCTCGATTGTTTCTAATATGCTGACTGTTCTTTTTTCTTCCGGGGTCTTATTTTCCGGTTTTTCATCTAGTTTTTCTTCTTGCATTTCCATCAATGTAAATACCTCCAATACTTTTTCCACTTACCTATCATATTGTATATGATGACAGGGCTGGTTCCCCTCCCAGCAAGGAACATATGTTTGTTCTCGAATCAAGTATACCATTTATAATTACCAAATGCAAGCAGGCAGATGCATAAAGGCTCGTAAATATCATATAAGAATAAGGGCTCGCAAAATCTTGCAAGCTATTATTCTTTTATAATTTTACGAGCCTATCTGTTTTATTTTATTTCTAATTCAACTATCTTGTCTCCGAATGCCTTAGCTAGAATTTTAACCGGTTTATTACCATTTGCCTTTTGCATGATCACTGCCAGCTTACCAGAGAATAATCTTCTTTCTGTGCAATGGTTCAGCGTATGATCTGCCGGATTTCCATTTCCGATACCTAACAGCATACCGTTCCCCTCTATTTTAATAGAAACCAAATGATCCGCGGTCGGAACCTCAATTCCAGATTCATCAACAGCATAAACTTCAGCAATCATCGTTTCTCCAACGTTCAGCGAATTATCTTCGGAGTCTATTCTTCGAATTCCAAGCTTAACTGCTTCTCCTGCGGTTCGTTTTGAGTCCGAGGTAACTACTACATTGTTTTGGTAACCAAGAACTTTGATTTCACCCGGTTCATAGGAAACTTCCCATGTGGTATCATTCTTTCCACATCTTTTCTTACCTAGGGATTTCCCATTTACAAACAATTCTGCTTCTTCACAATTGGAGAACACGCGAACTTCAATCTCTTGTTGAGCTTTCCAGTTCCAATGCGGCATCAGATGAATACTCGGTTCCTGATTCCACCTTGCTTTATAATAATAGAAGTAATCCTTCGGAAATCCGCAGCTGTCCATGATACCAAACTGAGAACTGATTGCCGGCCAGGAGAAGGGTGCCGGTTCTCCGCAGTAGTCAAAAGCAGTCCAGACAAAGCTTCCACCCATAAATCTATGCTTGTCAAAAAAGTCCATCACTGCTTCGGGACGTGCGGTTCCGCCTGCTCCCGGTGCATCCTTTGCGAGTGGATCTCTTCCAAACATCGAAAAGCAGGAGCCATAACTACTGGTCTGGCATTTATCCCAGTCGTCCTGATAAATCCCTCTGGTGGAGAAAAATGCAGCATTCTCTGTGCTCATAAATGGCTGATCCGGAAATTTCTTCTTCATGTTCTCAAGTCCATTCCCCATTACCATTGATTCAGGATAATTAACTCCAATCACATCAAAGATTTCCATGTATGCAGGACTTATAATACCTTCAAGGCTAAGAAGCTCCGCCGATATCAGGAGTCTTTCTTGATCAAGTTTGCGAATTTTAGCTGCAATACGTCTTGCCATTCTCTCTGCCATTGGAGTGCTTCCGATGACTTCCTCATTACTGATGGACCAGAAAATAATGGAGGGATGATTACGATCTCTGTAAATCATACTCTCAATTTCCTGCAATCTAATTTCACTGCTTTCAAGAATACGATTCTCTTCCATTACAAGAATACCCAGTTCATCGCACAACTCTAACAACTCTTCCGATGCCGCATGATGTGCGCTTCGATATGCATTTGCGCCCATTTCTTTTAATCGTTGTAATTTGAACCTCATTATATTTTTCGTCAGAGCCGTCCCGACACCTGCAAAATCTTGATGAATACAGACTCCCTTGAGTTCCGTCCGCTTACCGTTCAGAAACAGCCCACTTGTATTATATTCGATCGTCCGAATACCAAACATTGTCTCATACTCGTCAATTATGATTCCTTCACAAGAGATCACAACTCTTACCTTATAAAGATTCGGAGTTTCATCCGACCATAATTCAGGATTTTTAACAAGCAAGGTATGTCTTACTGTATCCATTTCCATACACGGGACAGACATTATTTTGCTTTGGCTCTGTACAATATTATTCCTACTATCATACAGATAGGCAGTAACTACTGTTTCCTTTTGTAAATAACCGTCATTCACTATCTCGCTATCAATATGAAGGGTAGCCTGGTCAGCCTCTAATTTTTCCGTAAAGGCATGCACTCCCCATTGCTTCACGTGAAGACTGTCCGTGATCTGAAGATATACATTGCGATAGATTCCGGCTCCGTCATACCACCAGCCTTCATCACCTGTGGTTGTATCTACACGTACTAATATAACATTATCACCTTCCACTCCGTAGTGTGCCATATCGGTTAGGTCAAGAGAAAAGCTGGTATACCCGCTGTAATGATCACCGAGAAAACACCCATTGAACCATACCGATGCGCTCCTTAAGATTCCTCCAAAACAGACTGAAATCTGCTTACCTTTTAAGTCTTCCTCCAGAGTGAAGGTTTTTCTATAATAACCTATTCCATTCGGTTTCGAACCGCTCATTAATAAGCGTTCGTTCTCCACATAATCGAGCTCTGATTTCCAATCATGTGGTAAGGTGATGTCTCTCCAATCGTCCAGATTGACTCCGAATACCGTACCTGCCAACATCATAAGTCCTAATTTTTCATTGCCGCCTGATATCAAGTTAAGGAAATGATGACCTCCTGCTTCTAACGGAACGATATCACCAAGTTCCTCCGCTGTTACTGCAGTATATCCGCCGATAGCTGCTGCTTTTCTAACCGTTTTAGGCGGTAACCCAATTTCTCCGTAGTAGAATTTCCACTGGTCATTAAATAGTATTTTTTCTCTCATTCTTTCGATCACCTTTAATCCAATTATTTTATTTTTCTCTAGATCGACTATTCTGATCTGATTCTAGATTTAATTCCATCCTTACAGTTCTTTTAGTGCTTTCGCAACCTCAATACACAAATCCTCTGTCTGAGGAACATAGCCTAACCGGTCAAGAAATGCATGTGTCATGCCCTTATATCTGTAGCATGTCACCTTCACTCCTGCATCCGTTAATTGTTTCGCATAGAATTCCGTCTGAATCCGCAAGCCGTCAAATTCAGCGCCAAACAGCAGTGTTCTTGGTAAGTTCTCATGACTTTCTGCCAGCATCGGGCTAATATAGGGAAGATAGATGTTCTTCTTTTCCATCACATATGTGAAGAGAAGAGGGTCCTTCTCAATATCAGACGGTCTCCCCAGAATAAGTGCACCTCGAATCATCTTTTCCTGCTCCGGTGCAATCACATAAGGATCCTCTGACCATTCATATCCTTTTACGCTAACATCTCCTATGGCTACTGCTGGATAGATCAGTACCTGCAGAGCTGGTTTAAATTCTCCCTCATCTCTGAGTTTCAGGCAAACTGCAGCTGTCAAATTACCGCCTGCACTGTCTCCTCCGATTCCAATTTTTGAAGAATCAATTCCATATTCCAGTGCATGATTATGGATATGCTTAGCCGTTTCGTATATATCATTGAATCCATTCGGAAATGGCTTTTCAGGTGCAAGAGAGTAATCCACATTAAATACTACTGCTCCGGATAGTTCTGCTAATAATTTGCAATAGTTTTCTACCGTATAGACAGAACCTCCGATCCAAGCTCCTCCGTGGATATATAGGAATGCAGGTCGATTTAGATTCTTATTTGTTTTTCTCGGGTAATATCTCCATAATCGTATCTCATTACCGCTGTCTTTTAATGTCTCGACTTCCGTAATCATCTCAACCGTATTTAAGTTCAAATTAGGAAATCCCATACCTTCTCTTATGATTGGAAGCAATACTTCAAGCGGAGGCATATTCTCTCCTCCAAATAAAGATACAAAGGTATTATCTTCTTTATTATCTGTATTTTTTTCTTCTCCCGGTTTTTCAAAAGCATAGATAGCTTCTCTAGGATCTAAATATCCCTCACGTTCTTCTCCTGGACTTGGTTTTAATAGGATCGGAATTCCGTAGTTTTCTATTACCTTCACCTTTTCTTGAAGCTCCTTAATTGATTCCTGCGTGTATTTTCTTTCACTCATAAAATCCTCCGTCCTTATAATTCTATCGATTTAGACTACATCACTAATTTGCCGTATAAGAATCTTGTTTTTCTTATTATTATGGATGAAAAGGGTGCTATGATATGCACCCTTTTCTAATGGTTTATTTAATTTATTATTGGTAATTTATATATGATATTATCCTATCGATATATTATTTTATTTATCCAAATCAGAATTGTTCTTGAATATTTTAGAATCTCGTATCCTTCCTTCCGCAGAAAGGATCTACCGGGCTCTTTCCCTTAAATTCCGATTTGCCTAGCATTTTCCCAACAATTGCGTTGATTACATATTCAGAATTACAGTATCCATTGATGAAGGTTTTAATCATAGGCACATCCATAAGATGGTATGGGTTCCCGACACTGACAAATACAGCAGGTACTTCTTCAACAAACCAGGGCACGTTATTGCCTAGTCCAAAGAAGGTGTACCAATTAATTCTAGATACCGTCTTATTACTTGCTGTTTCGATATTCCCTATGTATAGGACCATATCATATTTATTCTTAAACTCTTCTACCGTATCTAATGGACGGCTGAAATTTTCCTGCTGATACTTCGTAATCTCAAAGCCTGCATCTGATAAAAGTTTTTCAAAGATTCCATATACCCTGTCATTAGAATCAAAATCGCCTAGCATCTCTAATAATATTCTCTTATGACTGGTTACATTAATCGGAATCAGCTGTTGTGTATCTTTTACCAGCGTAACACCCTCGTCTGCACATTCCTGCGCCATACGATCATGTTCTGCACACCTTAAAATACTTAGAGCCTCTTTACCTGGAACTAGGGTACCCTCTTTTTGCTTTTCATGCAGTTTTAATGCTGCTTTCAGCGCAAGAATTCGCAGAACCGCTTCTTCCAGTCTTTTTTCAGAAAGAATACCCTTCTGATAACCTTCTGTCATATAGTTGAAATCTTCCTCAATATCTTTATTGAATAAAAATATATCACATCCGTTCTCAATCGCAGTTGGAACGGCAGTTCGTCGTTCCATTGCACTGCAGAAACCTACCATCGGCGTTGCATCTGTAGCGATCAAACCGTTAAAGCCTAATTTTTCTCTTAAAAGATGTTGAAGGAGGTTTTTTGATAAGGTTGCAGGTATTATCTTTTCAGACTCTTTCTTATCCATTGCTTCTTCATATGCTGGTAAAGCGATATGCCCTGCCATTACTGTCAAAGCGCCTTTATCAATCAAAGTCTTGTAAATCTCACCGTAGGACTTGTCCCATTCTTCACAGCTTAAAGAATTTACACTTGTTAAAAGGTGCTGGTCACGTTCATCCGTACCATCTCCAGGAAAATGCTTGATGGAAACCGCAACTCCCTCTTCTTTGGCTGCCTTCATATAAGCTTCACCCATAGCAATTACGCGCTTGTAATCGGAGCCAAAGGTTCTTACATTCGTAATCGGGTTGCGAAATTCTCGGTCGATATCAACTACTGGTGCAAAAGCCCAGTTTACGCCGACTGCAGCACCTTCTCTGCAGGATATCTTACCTAATTGATATGCTCGCTCCACATTATCTGTTGCAGCTATCAGCATCTCACGTCCGTAATAAGTTCCTTCTGTTGCAGAACCGGTTCCACCCATCTCAAGATTGGCTGCTGTCAGAAGCGGAATCTTCGAATACTTTTGCAGATATCTGTGACTGTTCTGAATTTCTTCTCCCTGTCCTTCTCTGTAAAGAACTCCGCCGATCTGTTTCTTTTCTACTAATTGTTTTAATTCTGTCTCATCCGAAGTAAATACAATCGGGCAGAATAACTGGCCGATTTTTTCTTCCAGGGACATACTGCTATAACTATCTTCAACCCATTTTATATCATCATCTGTCAGATAAAATGGACTAGCTTTCAAATTAATCATGATTTCTCCCATCTGCCTGCTCTGCTCTTAATCTTTTTTGTTTAAACATCTTAAATTCTACTATTTTATATGAGTTAAACGAATAGGCAAAGAAAGCAAGTACAACAAATCCGGTAATAACTGACTGCCATGCTGATGGAACGCCTAATTTCCCAATTCCTGCAAATATGATTGACTGTGTGAGCGCTCCCATGATTACTCCGGCATTACGGTCAAAATATTTCGCTAAGTAATTACCGATAAACATTGGTAAAAATGCATTTGCTATATAGGAAGCACTGCCAAGTCCAAGCTGTGGTGTTACAGTTCCTAGTACGGACATATTAATTACACCGGCACCGGCAAGGCATACTCCTGCAATGACATAACAGATCAGAGTATTCTTTTTTTCATTCACACCCACGCCTACTGCGATTTCCTGGCCTGAACGAAGTGAGTTGGTATCATATCCAAACTTTGTTTTGTTTAAAACAACATATAATACTGCAACAATTACAATTAAGATAATAAAAATATATGGCTGCTGACACCAGATTAACAATTCTTTTTTACCGATCAGCTTAACACCATTTCCTTTACTTACTATAAAACCGATTGCTTCATAAATCATTGCCACGCCTAAAGATACTACCATAGGAGGCAGATGAAGAAGAATGTAAATACTTCCTCCGATTGCACCGAGAATTGCGCCAAATAAAAGGCTTAAAAGAAGTAATGCGATTGGACCTAAATTAAACTGAAGCGTAATCATTCCTGCCAAGATCGTAGACAGCAGAAGTGTCGAACCAACACTGAAGTCAAATCTACCGGAAGTAAGATTATAAGATACTGCCAATGAAATCAAACCTGTATAAACCGTATTTCTCAGCATTACCGTAAAATCAGTCCCAACGCCAAAACCGCTCACGCCTCTTGCTTTACACAAAGCAAAGAAAAACAAGTAGGTAACCAAGGGAATAATAATCATCATGACTACATTTTTTAATATCTTTGCTGCTTTATTCATCACTCATCTCTCCTTTTATGTAAGCAGGATTTTTAATGGCTCAGCGGAGCTAAGCTCCGCCTTGCCTAATTATTCACATACTTATATTCCTTAACTATTTTAATAAATTCTCTAATTTTGAACTTTCAACCAAATCAGTGATTGTGGTTGCGCTTGTGCTTGGGTTAATTGTTTTGCAAAGACTCAGCACATCTTCAACAGAGAAAATCTTCTCATTTGCCTGAATAGCAAAAAGTGCTGCACAGTCTTCTGCATTATCAAAGGTCCACATATCTTCATTTACGTTAGTAGCTAAACCATCTGCTTTTAATGCATCTGCATTACCATCAACTGCATTACAGATCATGCCGATAGCCAGACCGAATCTCTGAATATTCGCTGCTGCAAGGAAGGAAACGCTTCCATTACCAAATGCATCTACATAATTTTGATTTAAAGATCCAACCGTAGCAAGCTTCACTGTTTTATCAAGTCCTGCGGAAGCAATTGGCTGAGCCCAGAAATCCAAACCATTAAAGGAAGCGCATACTGCATCAAGGCCTTCTGTACCAAGTGCTGCAGCCTGATCAGCGAAGAATTGATCGCCAGGGAAACCGCTAACTGTAATCACGTTAACAGTAGAATCTTTCAATGCATCTGTGAATCCTGCTTGTCTGCTGACAAACTGAGCTACACCAAAATCAGCACCGCCATTTGCATAAACAACGGTATCAAATCCCTGTGCAAGAACCCATTCACCGATTGCTTTACCAGCTTCATAATCACTGTTTCCTGTATTAACATCTCCTAAATACATAGGGTCGCTGCTATAAGCATCATATACTTCTTTCGTTGCTGCCATACCCCAATAGTACATGTCATATTCAATTACTGTTCTGACCTGTTCCACACCGGATACGTTGTAATAAGCAATAAAGCCCTTACAGCCTGCCATTGCACAGTCTTCAATAAATTTCATTTCTCCGTCTGCATCTTTGATTGCTTCTGAATATTTAAATTCAACATTAATAGTTTCTGCTAAATAATCAAAATATTTCTGCATTTCTAAGAATTCAGAATCAGTCGGGTCATAAATCTCAACGCCAATGATTACTTTCTCTGCAGGATAACTACCAGGTGTCACTGTGGTTGCAACTGCTGTATCGGTAGCTGCTGCTTCTGTTGCTACAGGTGCTGTTGTCGCTGCAGGTGCTGCTGTTGCTGCTGTATCGCTTGTGTCTGTTGCAGTACTGTTACCGCAGGCTGCTAGTGAAACTACCATCATTACTGCCATTATCATTACTAAAATCTTTTTCATCTTATATCCTCCTTTTAATCTGAATCAATCTATTCAAAAAGCAAAATGCTTCTTAAATCTTACCTCGGTAATAACTTTGTACGATACGAGAGTGCCGTGATTGATACGACTCCCAAGAAGATTACGCCTCTTACGATCTGAATCATGTCATTACTCACTCCATAAACGCTCAAGCCATTATTTAATATCGTAATTGTTGCAGCACCGATAATTGCGGCACTTATTTTACTGTTTGATCCGCCTGATAACGGCATACCACCTAGAACAATAGCTACTAATATATCATTTCCGATCGATCCACCCGTGGTAGGAGTAGCGGTCTTGGTACGAAGTAACGTAATGATAGCTGCAAGTGCAACACCTAGTCCACTCATGGCAAAAGCAATAATGACATTTCTTTTTGAATTAATACCGGACTGATTCGCAGCTTTCATATTGCCACCCTGAAGTTTCATTGATTTTCCTATCTTCGTATAATTAAACAGAAACAAACTTAATAGATAGAAGCCTGCAAGCAGCGTAATGTTGATTACCGTCATACTCTTAATATTAACCAACTTACCAAGTGAAATCGTAGTCTCTTTTCCAAGAAGCACTAAACCAATTGCAGATAAAAAGCTGCTGAAAATAATAGTGACAATAAAGATCGGCAGGGTTAAATTAGCTGCAATAATGCCTTTAAATAAGGCAATTGTCATAGATACTAAAAATGTAACAAGAATCATGACAAACAATGAATTTGTTTTTGTTCCGGCAAGTGCTCCTGCAATAGCAGAGAGACACAGCGAGCCGCCAAGAGACATATCGAAGGCTCCACAGGAAAAAGAGAACACCGCCCCGATTGCAACTAAAGCTGTCAAGACGACCTGATTCGTTAAAATCTTAAGATTGACGCTGCTGACGGTCTTTCCCTTCGTCAACGCAGCAAATACTACAATTACTAAAACAAGTCCAATGATTGGAACATATTTGATTAACTTTGCCCGTACATTAATGGAAGTTTTTTTATTAGTTTTATTATTATCCATCATTCTCTTATCACCTCCACTATATCATCAATTCAATAATTGTATTTTCGCTAAAGGCTTCATTACGTTTCAGCTCGCCGCTGATTTTACCGTCTTTCATGATCAGGAGGCGATCGCTCATTCCTATCAGCTCTGTCAGCTCCTCTGAAATAAGCAGGATAGAATTCCCTGCAGCTTTCAATTCCTCCATAAGACGATACATGGCCGCTTTTACGCCGATATCAACTCCTCTTGTGGGGCAGTCAAGAATTAATATTCTAGAATTACGCCCGATCCATTTGCCAAATACAACCTTCTGCTTATTACCGCCGGATAATGTCTTAACCATCTGGTCAATTGAAGAACATTTGATTTGTAGGGTTTCTACCTGTTTATTCACATATTTCTTCTCTGCTTTCGGTGTAATTACTCCCTTACTTGATACTTTATCAAATCCAGCTCCAACAATATTGTCTCTTACACTGGCTGTTAGTACCAAAGCCTCTGTGTCACGGTCCTTAGATACATAACCCATTCCATATTTTATAGCCACGCCTGCACTTGTAATTGTCTCACCGGTAGGTTGATAGATTACTCTGCCTGTCACTACTTTTTCTTCTCCAAAGATAGCTCTTCCAAGTTCATGCATACCGCAGTGTGATAGTCCTCCAATACCAAGAATCTCTCCCTTATGCAGCTCAAAACTTACATTCTGTGTCAGGCCGAATCCGGTAGTAAGTTTATCTACCTTTACCAACACCTCATCGCTATAATTACATTCATGATCGATACGGTAGTAACGCTCTCCAATTTCTCGGCCAACCATATATTTCTTAATCAGATTTGCTTCAAAATCTTTCTTGTCCAAGGTTTCAACCAGCACTCCATCACGAAGGACATTTAATGAGTCACAGTGTTCCATTGTTTCTTCCAGGTCATGAGAGATAAACAATACTGCTTTCCCTTCTTTTCTCATTTTTTTCATCAGATTATATATTATATCTCTGCCTGCTTGAGAAAGTGCAGTCGTTGTTTCATCTACTACTAAAATTTCCGGATCGTTGTACATAACTTTTGCAATCTCGACGAGTTTTCTCGCTTGCATATCCAGTGAATCTACATACGTAGCCGGATCTATATTGGTACAACCGATTTTATCAAGCGCTTCCTTTGCAGCTTTATTCATTGCTTTGCTGCTGATAAGACCAAATTTTTTAAATAAATGTTCATTACCAAGAAAAATATTCTGGGCTACTGTAATCCCTGAAATTGTTCCCATCTCCTGAACAATCATTCCAAAGCCTGCATTTGCACCTTCTATCATGGTCAATGGTTTATGAGGCTGCCCTTTAAAGAACATCTCTCCGCTCGTTGCTGGCTGCATACCGGCTGCAATCGACGAAATCGTAGATTTGCCTGAACCGTTTTCGCCAATCAGTCCACGTACCTCACCACGGTATATCGTCAAATCAACATGATTGAGTGCAGTGGTTGGTCCGAAGATTTTACAGATATCTTTTGCTTCGAACAAGATTTCTCGTTTATTATCCTGTGTACCGTTCATGCATCCTACCTCCCTTATGTTATGACAAGTATAACATTCACTTACATAAATAATAACTCTGTTTGATATTCAGATAGGTGCCATTTTTTATAAAATATGTGCTTCCGATTTTTAGGTGTAAGATGATATATTAATTAATTGCATCTATTTCTCTATATGAATATTAAAATTTCACCTAATTAAATTGAACATTGTCTGTATTTATGATATATTACTTCTATATAACTCATAATTAAGATACACTATTTGAAACATTGATAAGATTTATTACATAATCCAGTCAGCTGTTGCAGATATTCCTATCTGAAATACTGATAAGAACTACCACATGATCCGGTCAGCTACTTCAGATATTCCTATCTGAAATACTGATAAGCGCTACCACATGATCCGGTCAGCTACTGCAGATACTATATTATTGTTCTCCCTAAGAAGTTAAGTGTGAAAAACGACTCTTTCACATGCACATTGACACCTGCAGTCTAAGATATGCGGGTAGAGGAAAGGCATGGTTATTATTATGACTGATATCAATCAAATCATTGGAGCAAGTTCCCAAGCTCCAATTCAAGTATATATTAAGACACACAACAAATCAGACCGCCATTGGCATAGAACGGTAGAGCTAGATTACATTCTCTCCGGACATATGGAAATACAGGTGAAAGAACAAACTTATTACCTAGAGAAAGATCAGCTGATTCTAATCAATTCCTATGATATCCATTCTATTCGCAATGATGATTGTATCTTGGCTGTACTTGAAATTGATCTTTCTAAATACGACAATAAATTGGTGAATGAAGCACTTCTACGCTTTGACTGCAACTGTTCCACGCGACAAGATCAAGAGCTCTTCACCCCCCTAAAAGGTCTGATGGCTCGTTTTATTCAGGCAAATTCTGTAGAAGACGAATATAATGAAATTCTGAACAAGTCCTTATCTTATGCAATTCTCCACTACCTTATGAAAATGTTCCTTGCGGAACCTGTTACTGATTATGTTACGCAGCGTAATCAGATTTCTCGTATGGAGGACATATTAAAATACATTAACCAACAGTATATGGAGAATCTCACTCTGCAGGACCTTGCTACTAAGTTTTATTTGACAGTTCCCTATATGTCCAAAATTTTCAAAGACTATATTGGAACCAATTTTACCGATTATAGGAATAGTATTCGCCTTAGTCATGCAATTTCTGAGATAGGTAAGCCGTCCGTCACCATCGATATGCTAGCAGAGAAATCAGGGTTTCCCAATACCCGCTCTTTTGTTTCCGCCTTTAAGGAGGCTTACGGAGAACTGCCAAGTCAGTACAGAAAAGCACTTCTTCTACAGAAGCAGCCGGTTACTAATATTTCTCGTGGTGATGTGGAAACCGATGTATTACAGCACCGCTATCTTGCAGAATTATCAAAATATCTGGATTCACCAGAACAGGGGAACATGCCTCTGCCGGTTCATGTAATAGAAATCGCACCGATTGCTGCCTCTCAGAAGGGCTACCATTTAAAGCACAATTTCAGAAATACCACAACCATCGGAAGAGCGAAAGATATTCTTTATGCAGAAAATCAGGTCATGCTGCGAGAAATACAGAAAGATATCGGCTTCAAATACATCAAATTCCATGGGATACTTGATGATGACATGATGGTATATTCTGAGCTCGAAGATGGTACTCCCCAGATTGCCTTCACCTATATTGATATGGTGATTGATTTTCTTCTGTCTATCAATCTTAAGCCCATCGTCCAGCTTTCCTTCATGCCTCGCGCACTTGCAAAAGATATTACCTATCTGCAGTTTTACAGAAAGTCCATTATCAGCCTCCCAAAAGACTTAAGTAAATGGACCTATCTGATCAGGGAGCTGATACTTCATCTAGAAAGCCGTTACAGCTCGGAAGAAGTTGAAAAATGGCTATTCAGTTTATGGAACGAACCCGATAGTCCCCGTGAAATGTTTGGAATCGGTACACTCGCTCAGTATTTTGATTTTTATAAAGCAACCTTCCAGGTCGTCAAAAGCTGCAATCCGAATCTTGTGTTTGGTTCTCCCTCCATCCTGCCTTCTAATATGAAGTCCGGTAACTGGATTACTGAATTTCTGACTCTTTGTAAAGAGTCAGACTGCAGTCCTGCATTTCTTAATTTTCATTTCTACCCGATTGCCGAAAGCCCGGAAGCTCTGCCTGCCGATATACAAACCTATCCTCATATGTTATATATGAAATCACCTGATGCACTTCGCGAGTGTATTTTCAGTCTGAAGGCCAATGCCAAACAATATCACTGGGGTATCGAAACGGTATATTTAACCGAATGGAATTCTTCTATTTCTTATCGCGAACTATTAAATGATACCTCTTATTCTCCACTTCTACTGCAACTGTGC